>DNFZ01000158.1 GCA_003486785.1 Clostridiales bacterium
TGCAGGCAACTGGAAGATGAACATGACCCCGGCTGAAGCGGAGCAGCTTGCTGCCGAACTCATCCCGCTGCTTAAGGACGCGGCCTGCGAGGTCGTCGTCTGCCCGCCGTATGTCGATCTCGCGCTGGTGGGCAAGCTGCTCGTCGGCACCAATATCAAGCTCGGCGCGCAGAATGTGCACTGGGCGCCAAAGGGCGCGTTTACCGGCGAAATCAGCGCGGACATGCTGCTGGCGATGGGTGTAAGCCACGCCATCGTCGGCCATAGCGAGCGCAGGGAGTATTTTGGCGAGACGGACGAAACCGTCAATAAGCGCGCAAAGGCCGCGCTGGATGCGAACATCACGCCCATCATCTGCGTCGGCGAAAGCCTGGAGCAGCGCGAAAGCGGCGTGACGGATACCATAGTGAGCAAGCAAACCATTGCGGCGCTTGCGGGATTCTCCGCAGAAGAGGTTGTCCGCTCTGTAATTGCCTATGAGCCCATATGGGCAATCGGCACGGGTAAAACCGCAACCAGCGAGGACGCGAACACGACCATCAAGGTCATTCGCGACGCGATCGCGGGCGTTTACGGCCAGAAGGTTGCGGACGAAGTGCGGATTCAGTACGGCGGCAGCATGAACGCCAAGAATGCCACCGAACTCATGGCGATGCCTGAGATCGACGGCGGTCTCATCGGCGGCGCCTCGCTCAAGAGCGAAGACTTCTCAAAGGTGGTTCACTTCTAATGACGAAACCGATCACCGCATTAATCATTCTGGACGGCTTTGGCTGCTCCACAGAGAAGGAATTCAACGCCATCAAAGCCGACGGCGCTGTGAACATCACACGCCTTTGGAACGAATATCCGCATGTTCAGATCGCGGCCAGCGGCATGGATGTCGGCCTGCCGGACGGACAGATGGGCAACAGCGAGGTAGGACACCTCAATATTGGCGCGGGCAGGATCGTCTATCAGGAACTCACGCGCATCACCAAGTCGATCAACGATGGAGATTTCTTCGAGAACGAGGCGCTCCAGGGTGCGATGAAGAACTGCAAAAAGAACGACAGCGCGCTGCACCTGATGGGGCTGCTATCCGATGGCGGCGTACACTCCCACAACACGCATCTCTACGCGCTCGTTGAGATGGCGAAGCAGGCAGGGCTTTCCAAAATCTATGTGCATTGCTTTATGGATGGGCGAGATGTGCCGCCAACAAGCGGCAAGCGCTTTGTCGAAGAGCTGAACGCCAAGCTTGCTCAGATTGGCGCGGGCAAGATTGCGTCCGTGATGGGACGCTACTACGCCATGGATCGCGACAATCGCTTTGAACGCGTGGAGAAGGCGTATGCCGCGCTGGTCTACGGCGAAGGGGAAACGGCGGAAACGGGCGAAATCGCCATGCAGAACAGCTATGACAGGGGCGAGACGGACGAGTTTGTGCTGCCCACCGTCATTCTGGAGAACGGCGCGCTAGTCAGCAAAATATCGGCCAACGACAGCGTGATCTTTTTCAATTTTCGCCCCGATCGCGCGCGGGAGATCACACGCACGCTGGTGTTTGACGACTTTGACGCGTTCCCGCGCAAAAACGGGTTCTTCCCGCTTTACTTCGTCTGCCTCACGCAGTATGACAAGACGTTTGGAGCGCGCGTACACGTCGCCTATCATCCGGAGTCGCTGGACAACACGTTCGGCGCTTATCTCGCGCAGAAGGGGCTCACGCAGCTTCGAATCGCGGAAACTGAAAAGTATGCGCATGTAACCTTCTTCTTCAATGGCGGCGTGGAAACGCCAAACGCAGGGGAAGACCGCGCGCTGATTGCATCGCCAAAGGTGGCAACGTATGACCTCAAGCCGGAGATGAGCGCGTATGAGGTTGCCGACGAAGCTGTGAAGCGCATCGAGAGTGGCAAGTATGACGTGATGATCCTCAACTTTGCAAACCCGGACATGGTCGGCCACACCGGCGTGATGGAGGCTGCAACCGCAGCAGTACACGCCGTGGACACCTGCGCGGGCAAGGTGGTGGAGGCCATCCTCAAAAACGGTGGGCGCTGCATCATCACTGCAGACCACGGCAACTGCGAAAAGATGTGGGACGAAGCGGAGAATGTGCCGTTTACCGCGCACACGACAAACCCCGTGCCCTGCATTTTCGTGGACAACACGCGAAAGAACGCAACCCTGCGTGAGGGCGGGCGGCTGAGCGATCTTGCGCCGACGCTGCTTGCGCTGCTGGGCCTGCCGGTGCCTGCGGGCATGACCGGAAAATCGCTGATTGTCGGTTGATTTTTGCGCGGCGCGCCTTGCATTCAGGCTTGCATTCGGGCACTTCGCGTGTTATAATCACTAGGCTTGGGCGCCGGAACGCGGCGGCTTGAGCGCACGATTGCCGATTGCTCCGGGCGTGGCGGATCATACCGCGCACTTTGGAGATCAAAACTGGAGGATATTTCACCATGCAAACAGCCGCGCTCATCATTCGCATCGCGTTGATGTTGATTTCAATTCTGCTCGTCGTCACCGTTCTGCTGCAGAAGACGAAGAGCTCCGGCCTTGGCGCTTCCTTTGGCGGCGAAACAAATTCCTTTACCGCGAAGGGCAAGGCGGCCAGCCGCGAGGCGAAACTGCAAAAACTGACGGTCGTTCTCGCGATCATCGTCGGTGTGCTTGCGCTGGTATTGACGATCTTGTAAGGATCGGTTCAGCGAACCATATGCGGCGTGCCGGGCGGGTGCGCCGCTTTTTTCGCCGATATCCCCATAATACACCAGACGGAACGGACAGTCCTGATTGGTTTGCTACGTGGTGTGAACGCTTGACTTTCCACCACCCAGCCGATTAAAATGATTGTGAAATAATATATTATTTCCGTCGGAAAGTGAGAGGGCTGCCTCTATGGCCGTAAAACGCGGCGTAAAGCCTGTTGCGCAAAACCGAAAAGCGCGCCACGACTACTACATTGAGGAAACGCTCGAGTGCGGCATTGAACTCTTTGGCACAGAGGTAAAATCGCTCCGCAAAGGTGCATGCAACCTCAAAGACAGCTATGCGCAGGTGAAAAACGGCGAGCTGTTTCTCATCGGCATGCACATCAGCCCATACGAGCAGGGGAGTATATTCAACAAGGACCCTTTTCGCGTACGAAAGCTGCTGGCGCACAAGAGCGAGATTCGAAAGCTGCAGGAAGCGTCTCAAAAGGACGGAATGAGCCTCGTGCCGCTTGAGGTCTATCTCAAGGATGGGCGCATGAAGCTGCTGCTTGCAATCGCCAAGGGGAAAAAACTCTACGACAAGCGCCATACGACAGCAGAGCGAGACGCAGACCGCGAAATAGAACGACGGATCAAGGAGGACAGAACATGAGAAACCTGCCGTTTACGAAGGATGCCCTGGAGGCCATCGNNATGAGGGCTTCCGCGAGTATTTCGCTGTAAAGGCGTTGCCAAACCCCGCCATCATGAAGCTGCTGTTTGAATGCGGCTGCGGCATGGATTGTTCCTCGATGACGGAGCTTTTGCTCTCGCGCGCCATCGGCGTGACGGGGCAGGACGTGATGTTCTCCTCCAACGATACGCCCGCAAGCGAATTTCAGCTCGCCAGCGAAATGGGTGTATTGATCAATCTCGACGATATCACCCACATCGACTTTCTTGCGGCAAATGGCGGTATCCCAAAGACTGTATGCCTGCGCTTCAACCCCGGCGGCGAATTTCTGCTGGGCAACACCATCATGGGGAATCCCGGCGAAGCAAAATACGGTATGACGCGCGAGCAGCTCAGCATCGGCGTGAAAAAGCTCATGGCGCTGGGTGCGACGGAGTTTGGCCTGCATGCGTTTCTTGTGAGCAACACAACCGACGACGACTATTACCCCGCGCTGGCAAAGAAGCTCTTTAAAACCGCTGTGGAACTGCATGAAGAGACGGGGGCGAATTTCACATTTGTGAATCTCTCCGGCGGCATCGGCATTCCGTATCGCCCCTATGAGAAAGAAACGGACATCCGCTACATTGGCGAGGAAGTGCGGCATCAGTATGACCGCATCGTAACGCCGAGCGGGCTGAAACTGCGCATCTTCACCGAGCTCGGCCGGTATATCACTGGCCCGTTTGGGTATCTTGTCACGCGCGCGATCCATAAGAAGGAGACGCATAAGAAGTATATCGGTGTGGACGCCTGCGCCGTCAATCTCATGCGTCCTGCCATGTATGGCGCGTATCATCACATCACCGTGATGGGCAAAGAGACGGACCCGCTGACGAACGTCTACGACGTGGTCGGCTCGCTCTGCGAGAATAACGACAAATTCGCCGTCGACCGCCCGCTGCCAAAGACCGAACCGGGAGACTTGCTGGTGATTCACGACACCGGCGCACACGGCTTTGCGATGGGCTATAACTACAACGGCAAGCTCAGAAGTGCGGAAGTGCTCCTTAAGCCCGACGGAGCGGCTGAGCTCATCCGCCGCGCGGAGACACCGCAGGATTATTTTAGTACGCTGGATATTCTGACCCTGCCGCTCTAGCGCACGGCATGTAATCGTGGCGTGAACATGCGGAAACATTCTCCTGCGTTTGCTTGACGCAGGCGGGCTGCACGATTACAATAATATTGCACGAGAGTGATTTTCGTGCATACGTGGGGGCGACCTGGTTTCGACGGGGCTCATGTCTGAGTTTAGGTTGCGAGCCGAGATCCCGGCCGTTCTCGTTAAACAGGCTGGAAAACAACAATTGCCGATTCCGAATTGGCACTGGCCGCTTAGTCTGATCAAGGCTTAAGCGCCTGTCGCGCCTCCTCGGCCCGTCGTGGAGGGTCGCGGCATAAACCAGGCGGGCTCACTCTCGGCGAGTGCCGCCGGCGTCGAGGGAAAACTAAGGTGGCTGGCCGGACGCACCCTGCTCCTACGGGGGCGCGAGGCAAGAAACATAGTAGGGGCTACGCTCGTAGACATCTAGGCCAGACGAGTTTCGGACGGGGGTTCGATTCCCCCC
>DNFZ01000161.1 GCA_003486785.1 Clostridiales bacterium
TCCTTGCGGTAGCGGGCGATGAACGGAATCGTGTATCCCTCGTCGATGAGGTCGACGACGTTTTGAACGTGCGTTTCGCTCTGGTTGAATTCTTTTGCAAGCAGTTGAATCTGTGTTTCCATGTTCGCTCCCTGTCGTTCCCGCGTGCCTCCCGGCAGCGGGAGCGCGCGCTGTTTCCCGCCCGATGTTCTCTTTGGGACGTACGGCTATTCTACCACAAAGCACACGCGCGAGAAACAAAAATCGAGCGCGCCCGGCCGATCGACGCGCTCCAGCACCAGCTGTGTTCTCTGAAGAATCGTGTGTTTTATCGCAAGACAACGTCTTACTCGGAGCTGCGGATACCTCCGTTTATCTGTGTGTTTTATTCCTGAGATAGCGATTCAAGCTCTCAAGCGGCATCGGCAGCGCCTGATAATAACCCTGCACCCGATCACACCCGGCGCGCCGCGCAAACCGCATCTGTTCTTCGGTTTCCACGCCTTCCGCAACTACGTTCGCCCCGAAGAGATGACCCAGACGAACGATCATCTTGGCGAGCGCCGCCATGTTTGGATCGTGAATGAATATTTTATCAATCTTCAGCGTAGAGATGTTCAGGTCTTTGAGCATGCTGAGCGAGGAAAAACCCGTTCCAAAGTCGTCCAGCGCAATGCGGACACCACGCTCATGCAGCATATTGAGCTTTTCAATCGCATGCGCGTCGCGGTTGACCAGAACGGATTCCGTCACCTCCAGCTCAAGCAGTCCCGGCGGAATCCTCGTTTCTTCCAGCACCGTCAGCACCTGATCGACAAAATCATCCGCGCGCAGCTGCACGCCGGAGACGTTTACCGCGATCATATACTGCGTCCGGCTGCCGCTGTTGATCTCGCGCAGCGTCCGGCATGCGTTTTGCAACACCCATTTGCCAAGCGGGAAGATCAGGCGACTCTCCTCCGCGATGGCGATAAACTCCAGCGGTGCAACGTCGCCGATCAGAGGATTGTGCCAGCGCAGCAGCGCCTCGAACCCGACTACATGTTCCGACGATGCCAATACCAGCGGCTGGAAGAACAGCTCGAACTCATCGTGCTCCAGCGCGCTGGGCAGCGCGTTTCGTATCTGTGTGCGCCGCAGCACAGCCTCCCCGATCGCGGCGTTGTAAAACACGACCGGCTCGCCGGAGCGTTTGGCTTGATAGAGCGCGAGGTTGGCTTTTGCGATCAGATCGTCCCGATCGGTCCCGTCCTGCGGGTAGCAGGCGATTCCGCAGCTTGCGGTCACATAGTAGCTGTTTCCGTCTATGTCAACTGCCTGACGGATGGAATATCGCGCGCGCTCGATCACAAAGCGCATTTGACGCTGATCACAGTGCTGCGTGTAGAGCAGCACAAAATCCGTCCCCGTCATGCTAAAACATGCGTCCGGCCCGGGAAACAGCGCACTGAGCCGCTGTGCGAGAACGCGCATGATCGCATCGCTGAGCACGCTGCCATAGGAGGCAAGTATCTCGGCAAGGTTGTCCGGCGCGAAGATGGCGATTAAGAAATGTGCATCCGCATCAGCCTGCGTCATCTGCGCAAAAGCGTTGTACAGGCTGACGCGATTCGGAAGACCCGTGATCGGCTCTTCATGCGCAAGGCGGTAGTTCTCCTGCTGCTGCGCTTTTAGCTCATCGGCGGTTTCCTTAAGTGCGTTTTGCTCCTCAATGTAGCTGGTGATGTCGTTGACCGTGATTGCCACATGCTCCAGCTTTGGTGAAAAGGCAATGATATCGAACCATTTGCCGAGCGCAGCGGAGTAATTGGTAATGTGCTCCGTAACACCAGACCTACCCACGCGGCCGAAGCATTCGATCCAGTATGGCTCTGTCAGCGGGTAAACGCTAAGTACATTCTTTCCGATGATGTCCGCGCGCTTGAGTCCGGTCTCCGTTTCAAACGCACGGTTGACCGCAAGAAACACATAGTCCAGCGCTCGCCCGCTCTCGTCGTAGATCATGCGGTAATATGAGAACTGGCTGATCATGTTGTCTATCAACAATAACAACTCGTCCTCTGAAAGATCCCGCGTATGCGGCGCGTGGTCTGCCGATTCACCGGGTTTTCTCATGCATCCTCCTTAGTCAGGCGCAATGCCTGCAACACTAACCGGATGGTTGCGCAGTCAGCTGAACTATATGCGCTTGGTTTCTGCTTGCGGTTGGCTTTTTGTACCGGTGACGCGGTTCCTGCCCGCGCGCTTGGCGGAATACAGCGCGCTGTCGGCAGCGCCCAGCAGTGCTTCGCGCGTAATGCCGTCCTCCGGCATGGCGGCAACGCCAAAGGAGAGCGTGATCAATTTGATCCCGTCGTCCTCCGTCGGCAGCTGTTCAATCCCGCTTCGGAGCGCGTCTGCGCGCATAATGCCCTCTTCAAGCGTGCAATCCGGCAAGATCAGGCAAAACTCGTCCCCGCCGAAGCGGCAGGCTACGTCGGAAGCGCGTATGCTGTTCATGAGATATGCGGCGGCTCTGACAAGCACTTTATCACCCAGTACATGCCCGATCGAATCGTTGATGTTTTTAAACCCGTCGATATCCGCCATGATCACGGAGAGCGGCTGCTGTTTGCGAATTGCCCGCTGGATCTCGCGGTCAAACGTCTCCTCCATATAGCGGCGGTTGAACAGCCCCGTGAGCGGGTCGCGCACGGAGAGCGCGCGTAGCTTTGCCTCGTCCAGAATCAGTTGATTGCGCTGTTTTTCGATCTCAGCCATCTGTCTGTTGTTGGAAAAACCGTAGAGCATGCCGATCACTGCGGTAAACAAGATAAAGGTCACCAGACTCGGCCAGTTGATCCGGCTCAGCACCGGGCTGGTCAGAATCAGTACAACAACGCCCGTGAGCTGTATCGCCGCGATGATGATGGTCAGCCGCTCGCGCAGCAGGATGGAACACAGCTGGATCGACATGGCAACATAGATGAGCGGCACGAAATCTCCGGCGAGCACCTTGGGGTCCAGCAGGATGGAGAGCCAGGGGCCCAGCACCATACAAAGCGCCGTCAGCCAGATAGAGAGCTGAAACCGTCCGCGCAGATTGAACGCCAGCGCAGAAGCGATTACAAACGCCAGCCCTCCGAGCAAGAGCATATAAAACAACAGCCGATCGCCGCGCTCTACGCTAGCGCTTAGCACAATGGTCGCAGCGATCAGCACAAGATAGATTAACTGAAACACGAGCAGATTGACGGCGCTCCTCACCTCTCTCTGCAGGTGCTTTGCCTGAAAGGAACGACGAAAAACGCTGAGACGATCATGGATTGTCATGGATTCGTTCCAACTTTCTGTTTATGTTGACAGCTGACTTGTGACGATTGGTTCTCGCGTAACATGGCTCGCATCATGCGAAATATTTGCCAGACGTGGATACGAAAGTATCAAAATTACAAGATATCCTGCGCTATGGTAGTATTGTAATGTTTTTTGTAACATTTCGTCAACTCTGCGTGTTCTCTCTTAACGTTACTTCTTTGCGTTCTCTCTCTGTTCTCTCTTTGTGTTCTCTCTTTGCGCAATCCTATTGTATTCTCAAAACATACTCTCTCTTTGTGCTCTCTTGTTGCGCATGCGCGCTGCTTCATCAAGCCCGCGCACGCCGATCTGTATGAAATGAAACCGCCTGCGAACAGAAAGAGAGCGCCTCCTGCCGTGATGGCAAAACGCGCTCACTCGTTGTCTGCTCTGTTGCGCAGCGCCAGCCGCGCAGAGAAATGATTGCCACGGCTAAACGGTCTCAGCCGGGGCGGTTTCCTGCGCTGGCGCTGGCTTGATGCGCGGCTTCCGCTTCGGCAGCGCTTCGATCAGCGGCACGAGAAACGCCGCCACAATGCCCGCCGAAAAGCCGGTGTTATACAGATTCATTCCGCCATGCAGCACACCGGAGCAGAGCGCAACGGAGGAGTTTAAAAACCCTGCCGCAACACCCCAGATCCAGCCGTAATGCCCCGCAACCGGCGCAAGACTCGTGCCGAACAGAGCGGCGAGCAGCACGGCCGGATCATCGATATGCCAAACCTTTGTCAGGCTGCCCAGCACCACGCCCAGAAGTATGGGTATGACGTTTCTCGCGTGCTTTCCACATGCGCCAAACCCGGCGATGGTCAGTATTCCGCCAATGGTAGGCCCGTTGAGCGGGCCTCCCACGAGCAGGACATAGCCGGTTGCGATCACGCCGTTGGCTCCCATGTTGATGAGCGCCGCGCCAAAGCCGCTGCGCGCAACAAAATCCGTGCAGGACTGGCCCGACTCGCGCAGAATCTCCTTCATACCCGACAGCGGCCTTGCGGAAAGCAGTGCGCCAAGCAGGATAAACAAGGCGAACAGACCGAACAGGAATACGCCAAAGAGCGTATTGTTTCCTTCGCTCCAGTAGAGATTCACGCCCGTCGAGTAACCGTAGGATTTTAGAAGCGAGACGTAAACCGTGCCGATGATGCCCGCCGTAAAACCGACGTTGTAGAGGCTGAAGCCTTTGTGAACGTTCTTTAGATGTGCGGCAAGCGGCGCCACGACCAGCCCGACGCTGACGCCCACTAGAATGCCAAAAAACGCCCCTGTCTCCCCCGGCAGGCGCAGGACAAACGCAAACTCCGTTACGATCGGCGCAAGGCTCGTTGCAAACAGCGCCGTGTAGACGTGCTCGGCAAACGACTCACGCTTGAGCAGCGAGTAGAGCCATGTGCCGCAGATGATCGGCCAAACGTTGTAGATGTTTTTACCGAATAGGCCAAAGCTGCCCATGAGAAAGACCGCGGCGACCGTGATGCCGCGAAAGGGCGCGCGCAATAACAAAAGAAGCCCCACCGAGGCCAGCATCAGCAGCCCCGCATTCACGAAAGCCGTACCCACCCCGCCAAGGGCTACATAGTCTGTTATGAGGATATTGGTAGATCGTATGATGCGCGCAAATCCTGCAAGAATCGCGTCCGGCGTGTTTTGCGTCAGCCCAAAGCCCACAAACAGCAGCGAGATGCCCGCCAGAACGCCATATGCGGTCGCGTTTTCATTCCGAACCGCGAGATGGAGCGTGATCCGCTTGCTGTGTCCGCCGCTTTTAGCGGGCGAGTGATCCGAGGTCGTATTCGGAGCAGCTCGGCGAGTGCGTGTCAGCCTGGACATGGTACCCCTCCTCTCAAAATGGCAGGATATCTGAACGGGTTGCAACAACCCTATCCCAGTTGCGGTGGCTCGACGCCGGCGCGTATGCCGCGATTGGTTCATCGTTGTGGTTGAAGCGCTATTTCGTCTTGTGTTGTTCCGATTGTAACGATCTTTGTTCGTGCTTTTATCGTATCACAGCGCACGCTCCCCGCGCCAGAATTATTTTCTGCGTCGCTCATCAAAAACGAGCGGAGGACTGCTCCCCCGCTCGCCTGATCCTACCTCTCTTGTCTTGCCGATTCAAGTGCAGTCCCGCGCCAATGCGCGATCGACGCTCCAAAACACGTTCTCTTCGCCGATGTGCGCGAGTATGCCGCTTCGTTCCATCGTTTTTCGCGTCTCTTCCGAGAGGCCGCAGCAACCGGTGTGCACGCCGCGTTCCTGCAGCGAGAGAATCACGCGCTCAAACGCCTGCGCACAGGAGATGTCCAGATAAGACACGCCGCGCATGGAGAAAAATACCGTATCGCATTCGGGCAAAATCTCCGCGGGGATCGCCTCCACAGCGCCCGTGTTGGCAAAGATCATCGCGCCCGCAATATAGACAACGCGCGCATCAGCATAGCGGCGGCAGATCGCCTCTCCGCCGGAAGAAATCCTCTCAGCCTCTACCGGCTCAACGTTGATCTCCAGCCTGCTGAGTTTGCGCACGAGCAAAAGCAGCGCCACGACTACGCCCAGCGCGATGGCGGCGGTGAGATCAAAGACCACCGTCGCAGCCATCGTGACGGCATACAGCAGGATAGCCCCCTTGAATCTGCGCGAAAACATGTAGCGAATCGCCTCCCACTCGTTCATACGAAACGCGGTGACCATCAGCACGCCCGCGAGCGCACTCAGCGGGATAGACGACATGACGGGCGCCAGCAGAAACATGGACACGACCAGCACGAGCGCATGCACGATACTCGTAAGCCGTGTCACCGCGCCGCTCTTGACCGAAACGCTGGTGCGTGCGATGGCGGCGGTTGCCGGTACGCCACCGAAAAACGGCAAAATGATATTGCCGATGCCCTGCGCCACAAGCTCCTGATCGCTGTTGAAGGGTTTCCCCGTCATGCGGGACGCGCTGGAGCCGCAAAGCAAGCTCTCGATCATACCCAGCATAGCGATGCTGAACGCAGGGGAGGCAAGCCGCAACAGCATGTGAAGATCGATGCCGGAAAGATTCAACCGCCCGGCAGGCAGCAGCGTCTTGGGGATTTCGCCCACGCGCGCCACGTCAAGCCCCAGCAGCGACGACGCAGCCGTGGCAAGAACGATCGCCGCCAACGACCCCGGTACAAGCGCGCTCCATTTTTTCGGATACGCGATCATAAAGAGGATCACGAAAAGCCCGATGCCGAGCGCATAGAGATTCGGCGAAAACCCGTGCGAAAAATAGCTGCCGATGCGCTCGATGCTGTCCTCGCCCACCGAATGCACGCCAAAGAAGTTGTCCAGCTGTCCCGCCGCAATGAGAATCGCGATGCCGGAGGTAAAGCCGGTGATGACCGGAGCGGGGATATAGCTCGTGAGCCTGCCAAGGCGAAAAACGCCTGCCAGCAGCAGGAATACGCCCGCCATCAGGGTGGCGAGAAACACGCCCTGCATCTGATACTTAGCAACGATGGAGACGAGAATCGCCGCCATTGCGCCCGTCGGCCCCGAGATCTGATAAAACGCGCCGGAAAGCGAGCCGATGACGATGCCTGCGATGATAGCGGTGATGAGCCCCGCCGCCGCGTCCGCACCGCTGCTGACGCCAAACGCGAGCGCAAGCGGCAGCGCAACCGCCGCAACGGTGATGCCCGCCATGAGATCTTTGGAAAAGGACTTTGCGCCATAGCCGGAAAACTCCTGCTTCAAACCCGATAGAAAGCTCTTGATCATGCTTCTAGTTACTCCTGAAAAATCTCATATCGCCCGCTAGTATACGCCTTTGCAAGCCATAGCACAAGCGCCCGCGCGAAAGAATCCGCTAGATACAAGCCTATGCGCGCGAAAAAGCAAAGGAGCTGCCACTTCTGGTCAGCTCCTTGCGGTGTTGGCTGTGTTTTATTTTGTGATTGCTACGCCGTTGACGTATACCGCATAGCCGTTTGTGACGATGTTGCTCACATCTCCCGTAAACGAGGTGATGTAGCTGTTTCCCGTGAGTGTCCATTGGCTGCTGCCGTCCAGGCTAACGTTTACCGTGCCCGCCGCGCCGTCAGCGTTGATCGCGCCGGTAAAGACTGAGCCATCCGCAAGCGCGAGATCAAGCGAGGAGATGCTGTCCACGATGACATTGCCGCTCAGAATCTGATTGTCCGCCGTGAACGTGCATGCGCCGCCGTTTGCCCCGATCGTCCCCCAGCCGCGAGAGCTGCTGTTGCCGGAGACGGTCAGCAGCGTATCGTTTGCCAGCGTGAGCGATACATTCGTCAGCGAGATCGTGCAGGTGGTGTTCGTCACATAAAACATATCGCCCGCGTTGGCGAGAATGCTGCCGCCTGTCGCCGAGAAGCTGGAGTGCCCGATCTCTGCATCGCCGGACATGCTTTGATAGAGCATGATGTTGTGGACGTTTTCGTTTGCGTCCGCGCTCGCCTGCATGTCGCCACTGAGTACGACGTTTTGCAGCGTGACGGAGTTTTTCCCTTCGACCACAACCGCTTCGGAGGCGTTTGCTGTCAGCGCGGCATTCTCAACCGTGATATCCGCCGTGCTGTAGATAGCGGGGCTGCCCGTTCCGTTTGTCACATAAGATCCGCCTGAAACATTCACGTCTCCGCCGCCACGATCCGAGCGAATCGCCGCCGCCGAGTTACCTTGGGTTTCCACGTCGAGATTGGTCGCGTTCAGCGTCGCGCCGCCGGTCGTGTGGATGCCGCCGGAGTTGTTCATGCTCGTGCGGATGACGGAGTCTGATATATTGACCGTTGTTCCCGTTCCGTAGCTGAACACGCCATTGCCGTTGACCGCGTTGGTGGTTATGTTTGCACCCGAAATGGTCGCCGTTGCACCGTTTCGCGCGAGAATGCCGGCATTGATGCCGTAAAAGTCGCCGTTCTCCGTGTGGGAGGATGATCCGCCGGTCTTGTTGACCGTAATGCTGTTGAGCGTCACCGTCGCGCCATCGATGCGCAGCGCGTTCTCGTCGTCCCCGCCGGAGGTGTAAGTTTCGCCGCTGATGACCGCGTCGGCATCGAGCGTCGTCGCCGCCGTGCCGTTGGTCACGGTGCCGCTGCCGCCGAAGGCTGCGCCCGGCTGACCGCCCGCTTGCGAGGGCGCGCCCATGCCCGCGGACTGAATGACGATGGACTCCGCCATGTTTTCGCCGGATAGCGTGACTGCGAGGATATCTCCCTCCGCAATGTCAAGAAGCGTCGCCTCGGTTGTTTCGGGTCCGTTTTGCTTGGTAACCACGGTCGCTTCGCTCACGTGAAAGATGATCACCGCTTCGCCCGCCGTAAAGCCCATCATGTCGGGCGAGCCTTGTCCGCCCTGCTGCGCGTTGTCGCCGGAGGGCATCTCAGGCGGTGTGTCCTGCTGTGCGCCGTCGCCGGAGGGTGCTTCAGACGCGCCTTGCCGCCCCTGTGGCTGCGTCATGGTACCGATCACCGCGGTAATGGCATCGTCTTGAATGCTCTGCACCTGTACATAGGTTGTGTCCGCATCCGTTGCCGCCGTCTGCGTCGTTGTTGCCGCGGTTCCCTGCGTTGTGCTCGCTGCCGTTGTTGTCGCCGCCGATGTGCAGCCGGACAGTGCAAGAACCAACGCGCTTGCAATCGATAATACGATATAAGGTCTGTGTTTGCGCATGTTGTTCCACTCCTTGTTGACTCTTTGATCTGCACATAGTTTATTGCCACATTACGGCGAGATTGCGGCAACCAAATGGTACATTTTGTGCTCTTGCTGAACAAAAAAACCCCGGCATAATGCCGGAGTTCGTTCGGTATTCGCTTTGATCATGCGCTATTTCTGCATCTTCGCCAGCAGAAACTTCTCCGCCTCGGCGCACCAGAGCCCGTTGCAGGCGTTGACGATCTCGTCGAGTTTTGCAAACATCGGGTCGGTCTTGCCTTTTTCCGCGAAGTCGGCAAGTGCGGTGAGCGGCAGGTCGATCTGCGTATAGATCAGCTTCTTGCCGCCGGGGATCTTCGGCAGGTTTTTCGTGGTCTCCACCACGCAGTCGAGGCCCCCGATGTGCGTAATCATCGCGGCGGGGTTGAGCAGCCCTGCGTTCATCATCCTGATCGCCTCGCGCATGTCTTCCAGGTTGCCGTGGCTGGTGGCGGCGATGTGCGTACGGCTGTAGTGCACATGATAGAAATTCACCATCGCGGAAAAGCGCATGTCCGCGGGGCCCGCGAAGAAGTTCAGGCAGCCGTCTACCGCGAGGATCGCGTCACCCTGCTCCACTACCGGGCGCACCGGCGCAAAGCAGATTACATCGTCGTAGCCCTCGCCGCCGGAGAGCGCGCGCAGGGTTTCAGCGGGGTTCTCCAGCTTTCCTGTGTTGACGTAATGCAGCGCAACGCCGCACTCCTTTGCGTGCTCGACGGTATAGATGCTCTCTGCGCGCGTGAGCCTCGCGTCGTCGATGTCGGTGACGACGAGCAGGCTGGGTTTCCGCTCGCAGTGCAGCGCATAGTCGATCGCGCCCATCCCCATGGGGCCAACGCCCGCAAGCAGCGCCATCTTGCCGCCTTCCACGATGCCCATATCGTGCACATATTCGCCGTCTCTGGTGTGATACATTGCGTGAAACGTGCCGATGATGCAGCTCATGGGCTCCGCCAGGGAGCCGTAGAAATAGACGTCGCTGTTGTAGGGCAGGAGGCAGTCCATCTGCAGCGTCTCCCACGGTATGTTGACATACGTCGCATTACCGCCGCATTCGCGGAAGGAGTAGCCCGGCGCGGTGAGCGCGCCCTGAAAGGAGTGCGCGGGCTGGATGGCGAAGCCGTCGCCCTTTTTGAATTTGTGCGCCCAGTTTTTACCCACCTCGTCGATGACGCCGCAGAATTCATGGCCGATGATGGTGGGATTTGTCGCCACGTCGTCCGGCACGCGCTTATGCGCCGCGCCCTGCTCCAGCGCCTTATAGCTGCTCATGCAGAGGCTGTCCGAGATGATCTTGCAGCGCACGCCGTCGTCGCCAACAGGGCTGAGCTCAAACTCTTCCAGCCGGATATCGTGCGCACCATACAGGCGAACCGCTCTTGTTTNNTTCTTGTCCTGTCGAGAAAGCGCTTCCTTCTTGCTACTTGCCGTTTTCGTGTCGAATCAGATGCCATGTGTTTTCTACGAGATTGGAAAACTGCTCCTCTTGCATCTTCTGAATGATGAAGCTTTGCCGTGGGGAGTTGATGTCCTCGCCGCTGATTTGCAGCATGCCGTATTGATCGCAAAGCTTACGCAATCGCTCAATCTGGCTTTGCGTGTTGCGCGTGGGCATATAGGTCACCGCACGAACGCCCGCATGAGAGACGGCCGCAAACAGCTCGTCGAGATAGTCGTCTTCAAACTTCTGCGCTTTCTTGTCTCCCGTGACGCTGTTGGCCACGTCCCCTAAATACGCATATGCGAGGATGCCGCCGACTTCGGCGGAGAAACGGACGAACTCGCTTAACGTCGGGCACTCGTCCGTCGCCGGAACGAACACCCGCGGAATGCAGTCCTTCTTGAGCGTGCCGACGAGATCGTACTCCGCGAGCATGGTATCCAGCTCGCCAGCCCCATTCGGCAGCTTTGCCTTACCCAGCGCGAGCAGCTGACGCGCAAGCGCGCGCATGAGGTGCCGCTCGGTGACGCTTCCGCCTTCGGCGTATTGCGAAAGCGGCAGCACGTCGCGCTCAAAATCGATCGCGACACCATCGCCGGCGTAAAGATCGTTGATCTTTGCAACCATCTTTCGATTTCTTGCATTTCTTCTTTCGCGCAAGGGCGCGAAGTACGCCTGCACCGTCTCTATCTTGTCATGCGGCACGGCGTGCAGCGCCATGTAGGTGTTGCCGATCTGGTCGGGGTTGTTCGTGCGGCGATCGTGCAGCGCGGTTTCGGCAAACGATACCCGCGCCTCAATGCCGATGGTGGTCGGGATGCCGACGATCTCTCCCGCCTCGATGAACTCCCCAGCCCCGCCGATGCTGTCGTGATCTACGATGCCGCAGGTGGCGAGGCCCTCCGCCCGCGCGGCATAAACGGCCGCCGCCGGGGAATACGGGGAGAAAGAATAAGTCGTGTGAATGTGGTTGTTGACCATCCTTGGATCAACGGGGATAAACCTTGTCGTTTTCACAACGCTTCTCAGCGTTTGTAGCCGTTGTTCTTTCGTTCCTGCGTTCAACGAACGCAAAAGAGAAATATCGATCATCTCAGCATCACCTGTCCGCCGGTGACGGGAATCGCCTGGCCCGTCTCGTAGGTCTGCTCCACGGCGTAAAAGATGGCTTTTGCCACATCCGAGGGCAGACAGCCGCGCTTGATGAGCGACTTGCTCAAATAAAACTGCTTCACGTCCTCAATGGTTTTCGCTGATGGCACCTTGCCTGCGTTGAGATATTGCACAAACAGGCCGCGCGCGGGGTCGCTCCAGAGTGGGCCGTCGTAATAGTTGCCCGGGCAGATCGCGTTGACCTTGATGTTGTACGGCGCTAGCTCCAGCGCGAAGCTTTCGACCA
>DNFZ01000135.1 GCA_003486785.1 Clostridiales bacterium
TAAACTGGAACTCGCAGATATGGATGATTTCTATTTGGATTAAAAAGTAAACGCTGACAAGTGTTTAACTCCCCTCCCCACCCGTAACAAAGTCACCGACTATCGATCCCGATTTATCGTATGCTTGTTCCAAACAGGAAAGGTATCACATCTTTTATGGAACAGGACGCATCAAACAAAAACCCCAAACAAAATAGCTGGAAACGGTATCTGCCGATGATGATTCTCGCCGTGGTGGGCGCAATCGGCGGCTATTTGTATTACCGTTTTGTCGGCTGCGTCAGCGGCACGTGCCCTCTCACGTCCAATCCATACATCTCCACCGTATACGGCGGCGTGCTCGGCGCGCTGATCGGCAATATTATTACCCCGGGCAAGAAGAAGGAGGATCAGGGCGCATGAAAAAAGTAGTCATCATCGGCGGCGTAGCGGGTGGAGCCAGCTGCGCGGCAAGACTGCGCAGGCTCGACGAGACCGCGCAAATCGTTCTCTTGGAGCGCGGGGAATACATCTCCTACGCAAACTGCGGCTTACCCTATCACGTTGGCGACGTGATCAAAACCCGCGCGGCGCTGCTGCTGCAAACGCCGGAAGCGATGCGGAAAAAGTTTGCCGTGGACGTCCGCGTGCAAAACGAAGTCCTCTCCATCGACCGCGAGAAGAAAACCGTGCTGATAAAGCGCGTAGACTCCGGCGAAACCTATACGGAATCCTACGACGTGCTGGTGATCTCCACCGGCTCCTCGCCGCTCAAGCCGCCCATCCCCGGCATCGATTCCTCGCGTGTGCAGACACTCTGGACCGTGCCGGATACCGACCGCATCCGCGCGCTCGTGCGCGAACAGGGCGTGAAAAGCGCTGCCGTCATCGGCGGCGGGTTCATCGGCCTCGAGATGGCGGAAAACCTCAGGCACGCCGGCTTGGAAGTCAGCCTCATCGAGGCGCTCGACCAGGTCATGTCCCCCATCGATTTTGAGATGGCGCAGCTGCTGCACGAAGGACTCCTGCAAAACGGCGTGAACCTGCACCTGGGCGACGCGGTGGAATCGTTCAACGACGTGGTCGGCGGCGTGGAGATCCGGCTCAAGAGCGGCAGCACCGTCTCCGCTGAGCTCGTGATTCTCTCCATCGGTGTGCGCCCCAACGGCCAGCTCGCAAAAGAGGCGGGTTTGGCGGTCAACGCGCGCGGCGGCGTGGTGGTCAACGACCATATGCTTTCGTCCGATCCCTCGATCTACGCCGTGGGCGATGTCGTCGAGGTGGAGGACTTCATCAGCAAGGAACAAACGATGATTCCGCTGGCAGGCCCCGCCAACAAGCAGGGGCGCATCGCGGCGGACAACATCGCGGGCTTAGATGCGTCGTACACCGGCACGCAGGGCTCGTCCATCGCCAAGGTGTTTGACCTCACGGTCGCGAGCACCGGCGAAAACGAGAAGACGCTCGTCAAGCGTGGCCTCGTCAAGGGCAAGGATTTTGAGAGCATCATCATCACGCAGAACAACCACGCGAGCTACTATCCGGGAGCTGTTCCCATGACGCTCAAGCTGCTCTTTACCAAAGACGGCAAGCGGATTCTCGGCGCGCAGATCGTGGGCAAAGACGGCGTGGATAAGCGCATCGACACCATCGGCGTGGCGACACGCCTTGGCGCCTCCGTCACAGACCTCAAGGAGCTGGAGTTTGCCTATGCGCCGCCGTACTCCTCGGCAAAGGATCCGGTCAACATGCTAGGGTTTGTCGCGGAAAACGTGCTTGGCGGGCTGGTCAAGTTTGCGCCGTGGGACATCGCGGAAACAGACAAAGACGCGGTTTTGCTGGACGTGCGCGAGGACGCGGAGCTGCTGGCCTACGCGATTCCCGGGGCTGTGCACATTCCACTGGGGCAGCTCAGAGACCGCTTAAGCGAGCTCGACAAGAGCAGGCGGATCGTCACCTTCTGCGCCATCGGCGTTCGCTCCTACAACGCGGCGCGCATCCTGAACCAGAACGGTTTTGAGCACGTTTTGCTCTATCCCGGCGGCACGCGCTTTTATCAATCAACGCATTATAAGGAGGTCGCCCCCATGCCCTACACGAAGAATGAGCCTGTTCACGACAGCGGACACGCGGAGACCGCCAATATCCCCGTTGCGGCAATGCGCATCGATTGCAGCGGCATGCAGTGCCCCGGCCCCATCATGAAGGTGTTTGAAACCATGAAGGAGATGAAGGACGGTCAGGTCATGGAAGTCTCCGCCAGCGACCCCGGCTTTGCGCGGGATATCGTCGCCTGGGCGCGGCGCACGGGCAATACGCTCCTGAGCAACGAACGCTGCGGCAACGACTATGTTGCGCTGGTGAAAAAAGGCACGGGAGCGGTGGTCACCCAGCAGATTCCGCAGTCTCCGGCTGGCGACGGCAAGACGATCATCGTCTTTAGCGGCGATTTGGACAAAGTGCTCGCGAGCTTTATCATCGCAAACGGCGCGGCTGCCATGGGTAGGCCTGTGACCATGTTCTTCACCTTCTGGGG
>DNFZ01000247.1 GCA_003486785.1 Clostridiales bacterium
CGTTATTCTACGAGTAGAATAGGGACTATTTCTCAAAACCGATTATAATACACTCTATAATGAAACGATTCTGTCGATTTTCTGGGCGAAGCCGCACAAAACGATAAAGATTTCTATCGAGTGCGGTTGGAAGATTTGATAGTGGGGATTGGTTTCACAAGCCAGGGGTATTCGTATAGGCGGTTTAAGGGGTTGAAAACCGAAAGCACAGGATTCGACAAGGGCTTTCTCAAGCATCAAAAAAACTTTGATTTGCCGAGGTGCTGTTCATGGATTTTAAGGAACTAGAGTCGTTTGTCACAATTGCAAAGGTGAAAAGCTTTAGCAAGGCTTCCGAGGAGCTTTTCTTCACCCAGCCCGCGCTGAGCAACCACATCTCAAAGCTCGAGAAGGAGCTTGGCATTACGCTCTTTGAGCGAAACAACCGTAAAACGGTTCTTACCCCCGCCGGAAAGCAATTCTATATATCGGCGCAGGAGATCTTAAATCAGCGTGAGAATGCGCTGCTCAGCCTTGAAAAATATCAAGGCAAGATCGATGGCATGCTTCAGATCGCCACAAGCTCCGTGCCGGGCCAGTATATCATGCCGAACATACTCACAGGTTTTCATAAGATCTATCCGGATGTGACGTTTAACCTGCACTATTTAAGCTCGGGCGATCTGATCAACCTGATCGTTGCAGGGGATCTGGACTTCGGGTTTGTGGGTGCAAGTCCGGACAACCGCAACATCGTCTACGAGAAGGTGGCGGACGACGAGCTGGTCGTCATCGCGCCGAATCGCGAACCGTTCAGCGGGATGACGTCGATTACGTTTGAACGCTTGCTCGATGAGCCGCTGCTCTTGCGCAAAGAGGGCTCCGGCACGCGACAGGCGTTTGACAACGCGTATAACGCATTTGCCCTGCTCGGTAAACCTGCCCGCATTTTGTCATATATGGACAACAACGAGATGATCATGCTCTGCGTCAGAGCCGGGCTTGGGCTGTCGCTCGTTTCACAGATCTCAATAGAAGACAAAGTAAAGGCTGGCTTCTTAAAAGTATTGCCGGTCGAGGATTATGATTTTCACCACGCGTTTTATTTCGTATATGCCAAGAACAGATCGCTCTCTCCGCTCGTGATGCGTTTCCGCGATTTTGCGCTGGAAAATGCCGGGTTTGCCGTGCCATATACCCCCGCCGATGTATAACGCGCGCTTATTTAAGAGGCGGGTGCATTCCGTAATTTCATAGAGCTGGGAAAACGCCGAATTGAGGCGTTTTTTCTGTTTTCTGAGGCGCGGAAGCGATTGACAAGCGCAAAATGCCGCGCATATAATCTAGCCTAACATCATTTCTGCAACAACATCAAAATATCGATTCTTAAGGAGTATAGAACANNGTTATTGCATTGGGGGGCAACGCGCTGCAGGAAGCCGGGCAACCGGCGACGGCGGAGGCGCAGCTTGCGGTCGTGCTCAAAACTTCGGAGTACATCGCCAAAATCATAGCCGCAGGCTACCAGGTTGTCATTGCGCATGGCAACGGACCGCAGGTGGGGCGCATTGTGCTGCAAAACGAGTATGCGGTGTCCGTCTCGCCCGCGATGCCGTTTGACGTATGCGGCGCTATGAGCCAGGGTATGATCGGCTATCAGATTCAACAGGGGCTTGCAAAGGTGCTCAAGGAGCACGGCATCGACAAACAGGTCGTCACGCTCGTAACGCAGGTTGTCGTCGATCAGGACGATCCGAAGTTTAAAAATCCCTCCAAACCGATCGGCCCGTTCTATTCCGAGGAAGAAGCCCGGCAAATCGCCGCGGAGAAGGGCTATATCATGAAGGAGGACGCGGGACGCGGCTGGCGCAGAGTGGTTGCATCTCCGCTTCCGGTCGAGATCGTCGAGCTTGACGCGGCAAAGTGTCTGGTTGATAATGGATTCATCGTCGTCACGGTCGGCGGCGGCGGCATTCCGGTGATAAAAACCGCCTCCGGCGATATCGAAGGCACGGCGGCTGTGATCGACAAAGACCTCGCGAGCGAGAAGCTTGCGGAGGATCTGGATGCGGACGCGCTGGTGATCCTCACGGCGGTTGAGAAGGTCAGCATCCGTTACAACAAGCCCGACCAGCTGGATCTTGACACGCTCTCGGTTGCCGAGGCGAAGCGCTACATTGCGGAAGGGCATTTTGCGCCGGGCTCAATGCTGCCAAAGGTCGAGGCTGCAATCCGGTTTGTAGAGAGCAAAAAAGGACGCAAAGCCATCATCACGTCGCTGGACAAGGCGCTCGATGCCATCGGCGGTACGGCCGGCACGACGCTCTGCTAAAGCACAGAACGGGATGAGATTGGAAATTGGCACAGCACGGATCGGGTGCGCCACAAGGGCGCTTGAATCACGGAATATAGAATATTCGCATCTGCGATAAACGAATTGAAACAGAGGAGATATGCTTATGAACTCGGAATTTTTAGGTCTGGACATTCTCAACGGCTATCAGTTTACCAACCAGCAGCTCGATACGATCATGAACACCGCCGCGCAGTATGAGAAGCGCGTGAAACAGGGTGAAGTGATTCGCGATCTTGAGGGCATGGTGGTGGCGAGCTTGTTCTTTGAGCCTTCTACGCGCACGCGCCTTTCGTTTGAGTCGGCGATTAACCGCACCGGCGCAAAGTGCATCTCCATGGCGGATGCGAAAGCCTCGTCGCAATCAAAGGGCGAGACGCTGCAGGATACAATCAGCACCATCGACGGCTACGTGGACGTGATCGTCATGCGGCATCCCGAGAAGGGCTCGGCCAATGTGGCGGCGGATATCGCGGTTCATCCCGTCATCAACGGCGGAGACGGCGCGGGCCAGCACCCGACGCAGGCACTGCTGGATATCTACACCATGCGCAAAGAAAAGGGGCACATCGGCGGCCAGACCATCACGTTCCTGGGCGATCTGAAATACGGACGCACGGTGCATTCGCTGGGCTATTTCATGCAGCAGCTTGAAAACAAGATGATCTTCTGCTCGCCGGAAGAGCTCAAAATGCCGGATGATATCACAAACGAACTGCGCGCGCGCGGAGCGGATATCACGGAAACGACGGACGTTGCCGCGGCGCTCGCGGCGTCCGATTTTGTATACGTCACGCGCGTACAGCGCGAGCGTTTTCCCGATCAGGAGTCCTATGACCGCTGCAAGGGCAGCTATATCGTGAACAAAGAGCTGATCGGACGGGCCAAGAAGGGCATCACAATCCTGCATCCGCTTCCGCGCGTGGATGAAATTTCCACGGAGATCGATTCTTACGAGGGCGCGGCGTATTTCCGCCAGGCGCACAACGGCATGTATCTGCGCATGGCGCTGCTCGGGCTTGTGACCGGCAGAGTATAAATCAAATCGTATATCGGCGGGCATGACTTTCGTTCATGCCCGTTCCGGCATCATGAGAGGAGTTTGAGAGATGGTGTTTGATCGCGTGATCAAAAACGGCATGCTCGTGACACCTGGGGAGTCGCGCAGGGCAAACATCTGCATCAAGGACGGCAAGATTGCAGCGATTACCGACCGCGATTCGCCCGTGACTGCAAGGGAAGAGACCGATGCGGCGGGCAAATTTGTGCTTCCCGGCCTGATTGATACCCATGTGCATTCCCGTGACGGCTACAAAGGCGCGCATCACAAGGAGGATTTCTTTCACTCCTCCATGGCGGGCGCCTGCAGCGGCATTACGACCATTCTCGAGATGCCGAACTGCAATCCGGCTGTGTATGACGTTGCGCGCATGCAGGATCTCATCGCTTGCATCACACCCAAGGCGCACGTTGATTTCGGCGTTTGGGGCCTCTGCCTTGGCGAACTGAACAACGCGTCGCTCCCTGCGCTTGCTGAGGCAGGCGTCATCGGGTTTAAGTTCTTCTGGGGGTATGCCATCGACGCAAAGAGCTATCAGTTGATCTATAACTACCAGGAGGGCATGGAAAACGTCATCCCGCCGCTGGATCAGGGCGAGGTGTACAAAATATTCCGCACGGTCGCTCAAACCGGTCTGCAGGTGGCAATCCACGCCGAGAATTTCGACATCATCAAACTCTTGACCGCAGAGGTTATGGCGACCGGCGATAAGAGCTATGCCGCAATGCTCCGCGCGCGCCCCTCCGTCTCGGAAACGACGATCATTGAAACGGCGATATTAATCGCCAAGGCGCTGGGGACGCATCTGCATATCCTGCATTTGGCCGCCGGAGACGGTGTAGAACTCATCCGCAGGGCGCAACTGGACGGCGTGCGTGTCACCGGCGAAACCTGCCCGCACTATCTCACACTCACGGACAGGGACGCAGAGCGCGTCGGCTCTCTGATCAAGGGGTATCCGCCCGTGCGCACGCAAACGGATCAGGGTCTGCTCTGGGCGGGACTGCTGGACGGCACGCTTACGCACGTCTGCTCCGATCATGCGCCGCACACGCCTGAGGAGAAGAAGCTCGACCTTTGGAGCGCGCCGGCAGGCATGGCGGCCATCGAGACCATGCCGCTCGTGATGCTCGACGCGGTCAATCGCGGCAAGCTCACCATCAACGAGTTCTGTCGCGTGCTTTCCGAAGCGCCCGCGCGCCTTTACAATCTTTATCCGCAAAAAGGGTCGCTCGCCGTCGGTGCCGATGCGGATCTCGTGCTCATCGATCTGCAGGCGCGCTATACGTTTGCGCAGGAATCTATGCATTCGCGCACGAAGCTCTCACCGTATGACGGCATGACGATGACTGGAAAGCCGGTTATGACCATCCTGCGCGGGACCACGATCGCAGAGAACGGAGAAATCGTCGGAGCGCCCACGGGTCACTTTATCCGCCCGGTCGGGTAAGCGCGCGCCGTCATTTGTGCAGCTTCAGTCGCGGCGCATCGCGCCGCGACTGGTTTTTCAGACTCTTTTCCGTCGCTTCGATTACGTCATGTAATTTTATACACCGGAAAATTCACATTAATTTATCTTATGGCTAGGGGATATCAGGCTTATTGTTACGCCCAAATGGCTGTGTTATCATAAATAATCAACATCAGATCGATCGAATGCAAATCACTTTCAGAAAACGAAACAGAATAAACATACCAGGTACGAACTCTTTTGGACAGGACAGAACGAGGAGGCAGCGCACGTATGGCATTGTTGGAAACCAAGGATCTCTCCATCAACTTCGGTGGACTATGGGCGGTAAGCGATGTGGATTTTGCGATTGAGCCGCGGCAGATCATCGGCTTGATCGGCCCGAATGGTTCCGGTAAGACCACGTTTCTCAACATCGTGAGCGGGATCTATACCGCAACGAGGGGTGAGGCGTATCTCTGCGGAGAGAAGATTACAAACCTCAAACCCTATCAAATCTTTCAAAAGGGCATTTCGCGCACCTATCAGTCCAGCCGCCTTTGCTGGAACCTCTCCGTTGCCGACAATCTCTTGATGGGCACCTACACGTCACAGAAACACAGCATCTTTGATGCGATTATCAGACCGTGCAAAGTCAACAATGAGATATATGACTATCTGGATCAGGGGCTTGAAATGCTCTCGTATTTCAATCCTGCTCTGGTCGACCGCAGATATGACCTCGCCAAGAACATTCCGCACATCGACCGCCGTCGAATCGAGATCACGCGCGCGCTGTTGAGCCATCCCAAGGTACTGCTGCTCGACGAGCCGACCGCCGGCCTCAACGATGAGGAAACCATGTCTATGATGGACGAGATCCGCATGATCAAGGAAAAGCTCGTGGATATCGCAATCATCATCATCGAGCACGACATGAAGGTGATGGAGAGTGTGCCGGAGAGGATCGTCGTATTCAACGCGGGCATGAAGATCGCCGAAGGTACTTATCAAGAGATCGTAACAGACCAGAACGTGATCGACGCTTATATCGGAGGGGAGGACGAGTGAGTATGGAAGCAATGAATCTTTTAGACGTCAACGGCCTTTTCACTTCCTACGGCCGCATCCCCATGCTCATGAACGTCTCCGTTGCGCTTAGCGAGGGCTGTGCATGCTGTGTGCTTGGCGCAAACGGCGCGGGCAAGAGCACGCTGGTCAAGGCCATCCTCGGCATGGTGAAAGCGGATCAGGGCAGCATTTTCTACAAGGGGCAGGATATCACCGCCTGGCCGACCAACAAGCGAATCGCCGCGGGCATCCAGGTCGCGTCCGCCGCTACGGGTACCTTCACCAAGATGAGCGTGGAGACAAATCTCAAGCTTGGTGCATACAACATCAACGATCCGAAACTTCTCGCCGAGCGGCTGGAAGAGATCTATGCTTCGTTTCCCGTGCTCAAGCAGCGGCTGAATCAAAAGGCGGGAACGCTCTCCGGCGGCGAACGCACGATGCTTGCCATCGCGCGCGCTGTCATCAACAAGCCGTCGCTATTGATCATGGACGAGCCCTCACTGGGCCTTGCGCCCATCGTGGTGGACGAAGTGTTCCGCATTGTGCGCAGACTCAATCAAAACGAGAAGATCACCATCATGCTGGTCGAGCAGAACGCGAAGAAGGCGCTCGCCGTCTCTCACGCAGGCTACATCATCCAAAAAGGCCAGATCATCTTCTCGGGAGATACCGAGACCCTGAAAAACAGCGAATTCCTTGAGAACCCCGTCATGTAGGCTATATTTTGCCCGAACAAGGCAAATAGCAAATAATTTAAGGAGAAAAGCAATATGAAAACACCCCGTTGGATCGCGTTCATCATGACCCTGATGATGGTTGCTGCAATGTTTGCCGGCTGCGCCAAGCAGCCCGTAGCAGAAACGCCAACCGCACCCGCTGTCGAAGCGACGACGACCGAAGCTGCCGCCGTGCCCGAAGAGGTTGGTTACACCGGCCCCGAGGTGGTAACGCTCGGCTTCCTCTCCCCGATTACCGGACCCAACGCGGCAGAAGGCGCCGCGGCGCGCAATGCGTTCCAGATGGCCATCGACCAGGCGAATGCATCGGGCGAATTCCCCTATGAGATCAAGACGATCATCATCGACGACCAGAGCGACGCTTCCGTAGGCGTTGCAGGCGCACAGAAGATCGTCGCCGACAGCACCGTTGTCGTCGCGACCGGACACTGGAACTCCGGCGTTGCCGAAGCGACCATCCCCGTCTTCAAGGACAACGAGATTCCGCTGCTGATCTGGGGCGCGATTCGTCAGAGCCTGACCAACCCGGACAACTACCCGTGGATCACGCGCTCCGCACCGACCGCCGTCCAGGAAAACGAGCCGCTCGCAAAAGCGGTGCTGGACGATATGGGCTATAGCAAGGTCTTCATCGTGTCCGACGTGACCTCCTATGGCGAGGGCAACGTGTCCGCATTCGCCGATGAGCTCGCCGCGCGTAACCTCGAGCCCTTGGGCATCGAAAACGTGCAGGAAGGTGCCGTGGATTTCCGCGCGATCATCAGTAAGATCAAAGACACCGGCGCAGACTGCGTCTACTGGGGCGGCGTCGTCACAGAAGGCTCCATCCTCAAGCAGCAGATGCATGAAGCGGGCGTTGACGCGCTGTTCTGCGGCATCTCCGGCAACTACTCGGCAGACTTCCTGAAGATTTCGGCCGAAGCCGCCGAAGGCGCACTGATCGTCAAGCCCGGCATTGTGCTGGCCAGCACCGAAGCCGGAACCAAGTTTGTGGAAGATTACACAGCCGCAGGGTTCGCCGAGCCGATCGGCGCATACACCCCCTACGCTTACGAAGCCGCGCTGATTCTGCTCAACGCGCTCAAGGCCTGCGGAAGCGATATCACGCCGGAAACCATGCGCGATGCGATCAAGGATGGCACGTTCACGGGCATCATGGGCACAACCACATTCAACGAGTTCGGCCAGACCACGCTGGTTGCGGCCTACCTCAATGTCGTGCAGGATGGCGAGTGGGTCGTCTATGACGTCTCCGAATACGCCACCGGTGCGCGCACCTTTGCCGGGAAATAAAAACGGCGAAGAAAGACGGTCAATCGAGTGAACACGGCGTGTCCCGCGCCAATAATGGCGCGGGACACGCAAAAAACACAACGCAGAGAGCCTTCTCCAATGCGTCCGGGGGCTCAAGCGCCCTTTCCAGCCCCTTATGATGAAAGGAGTCGTCACAGTCTTATGGAAATGTTTTCTAGCCTTCTTGTGAGCGCGATTCTGATGGGATGCACGTATACGCTTGTCGCGATCGGTTACTGCCTGTTTTTCGGCGTGCTGGATGTCGTGGTGTTCTGCTGCGGCGATATCGCGATATTCGGTGGATTTTCCATCATTGGCGCATACACCATCCTCTATAGCGCTGGCGTGCTCCAGGCAGTACCCGCCTTCGTTGCGGTGCTCATTATGCTGGCCATCGCCGCGGTATTGTGCGCAGCGCTCGGGCTGATTGCGTATCACTTCTCCATCAAGCCGTTTGAGAAGTCATCCACGCTCATGCCGCTGCTCTCCACAATCGCCCTGGGCGTCGTGATCAAAGAAATGCTCGGCCTGGTCTTCCAGCCCATCGTCAACGGCATTGCGACTGTTGTGACGAATGTGGATGATCCGCTCACCGTCGTCGGTGGGCGAAACCCGCAGGCCATGCCAAACCTGATCGCGGCCAGCGGCGCGACCGACGAGCGCAACCTGATCATCATCGCCGTCACGCTCGCGATTTTGATCGCGCTGTTTCTGTTCCTGAACAAAACGAAAGTGGGCCTCTCGATGCAGGCCATTTCGCAAAATAAAGAGCTCGCGCTCATGACGGGCGTCAACGTCAAGCGTACGATTACCGCAACGTTCATCATCGGCGGCATTCTGCTCGCGGTCGGCGGTTTTCTGCTCTCGAGCTATCAAACCATCATCCGCTTTGACGGCGGCGCCATGTATGGCAGCAAGGGCTTTTCGGCTGCGGTCGTCGGCGGACTAAAAAACACCTGGGGAGCCG
>DNFZ01000017.1 GCA_003486785.1 Clostridiales bacterium
ACGTCTCAGGGCACAGTGCGAGCTTTTCGCGGTCAACGAGGCGGAGCTTCGCTGTTTGCGTTTGTTTGAAAATCAGCGATACATGACGTGCAAGGACATCTCGGCGGCGCTTGGCGTCGTCAAAAGCCGGGTGACCAAGATCGTCGAGGGGCTGGAAAGAAAAGGCCTGGTGCAGCGCATGCCGGACCCCGCCGATTCGCGGGTCGTCCTCTTCAGTCTGACCGGCCTTGGCCGCGACAAATGGGCCTCGGCCAGGGCGCACGTGCAGGCGGTCTACGCCCCCATTCTGGACCGGCTCTCGGCGACGCAGCGGGCGGAGCTCCTGTCTGCCCTGGCCATGTTGCAGGCCTCCATGGACGCCGTCCCGCCCATGGGGCAGGGGCCGGCGCGGGAAAGGACCTGACGATTCAAGGAAAAATATAGAAGCCGAAAACGGAGGATGGAGTCATGAGCGAAACGCCGCAGATGCAGGAGCAGCTGGACGCCCTGCGCAAGGAGCTCGCCCGGGTCAAGGGCGCGGGCCAGGAGGACAAGCTGTCCATGGTGCTGTTCAGCGGGGATCTGGACAAGGCCCTGGCCGGGTTCATCATCGCCACGGGGGCCGTGGCCATGGGCATGGAGTCGGTCATTTTTCTGACCTTCTGGGGCACGCCGCTGTTCCGCAAGCCCGACAAGACGGTCGCGGGGAAGGATCTGATGGGCAAGATGTTCGGCTGGATGCTGCCCAAGGGCGCGCGCAAGGCGACTCTGTCCAAGATGAACATGGGCGGCATGGGCACAGCGATGATCAGGATGGTCATGCGGCAGAAGAACGTAGACTCTCTCGAAACCCTGATCCAGAAAGCGATGAAGGCGGGCGTAAAGATCGTCGCCTGCACGATGAGCATGGACATCATGGGCATTCAGGAGAAAGAGCTCATTGACGGCGTGGAGCTCGGCGGCGTGGGCGCTTACCTCGGCGACGCGGAGGAGAGCAACGTCAACCTCTTTATCTAAACGATACCGGCACAGGGCGCGCGGTGGAAACACGGCGCGCCTTTTTTTGGCCTGTTCGTGGGAATTCTGTTTGAAGTTTTAGCCAAAAAGTCGTATGATCGAATCAGAAATCGAATCAGAAATCCAATTCGGAGAAAGAGGGGAATTGTATGAAAAAAGACCTTTTGCTCGAGATACAGACCCAGCTCGGCGCGCTGGGGATTTCCGCCGCGACGGGGGACAAAACCGACCTCGTGATCGACGCGGAGCTGGTCGACGCCGCCTTTTCGACGGGGAAAAAGAAGCTAAGATACGAGGCGATGATCCTGCTGGACGAAGGCGACAAGCAGGTTAAAATGTACGAAAAGACGACCGAAACGAGCGCGGGCGTTTCCTTTGGCATGAGCGGGGAAACCTCGTTTCAAAGCGGCAGCACGCTCATGCGCAAGGTGAAATGCGTCCAATATGACCCAACCGGCAAGGTGCTGGAGTACAATTTTGATCTCGGCGCGATCAGTAAGGCCGTCAAAGCCGCGGCGCTCTCGCACGGCTGGGGGTTTAAGACGGTGATCATGAAGAAAAACGCGATGTACAGATAAGCGCATTGCGTGAAGCATTGAAAATGATTAAAAATGCAATGTATCCGTGATTTTTCGTGAAGTAACACACGGTTTTTCCCAAAAACCTCTTGCAACGACGGCTGTGAATTATTACAATGTAACGGCTGGAGATTTTCACGCAATTGCGTGCTCAAGCGGAGCGTATCGAAAACCGCCTTGCGGAAGCATTCTTCCGGGGGCGGTTTTGCATGCTTGCCGAATGGTTTTCTGCGGTTTTGGAAGGAAGCGGATGTTTTGCGCGGGTCACGATGCGCGCTATCCAAGCGTGGTGCGGTGTGATATAATCCCATCAATTCAATGACATGGAGGACTCTGCACATGGCAGAAATCGTTTGGAAAGATCGTAAGCGGATCATCTTCGGCTTGCCGTGGACGTTTACGCGCTATTCGATCACGCAGGAAAAGCTCATCATCGATACGGGGTTTTTCAGCCGCAAGGAGGACGAAATCCGTCTGTATCGCATTCTGGATCTCTCGCTGCATCGTCCGCTGCGGCAGCGCATCTGGGGGCTGGGCACCATTCGCTTGCATACGGCGGATAAGAGCGCGCCCGAGGTCGAGATCAAGCGCATTAAGCACGCCAAAAAGATCAAGGAAATGCTCTCCGACATGGTCGAACGCGAGCGGGATGAAAAGCGCATCACCGCGCGCGAGTTCATGGGATTCGACGTGGATGGCGACGGGGATCGCTTCAACTAACGTGCGCCTTTTGCCGCCCGGTAACCCGAAGGGCGAGAGGCAAAGAGCAGTTATCCCGTCAAAAAACTGGTTATTAACGGACTGAAACCCTCGAAAAATCGACCCCCGAGAAATCGGGGGTTTTGTTGTGGCGCTGGCCTTGCTGCAAAGAGCAAATCTACAGTACACATGCAAAAACAAGCCAAAAAGTGAGAGAGAGGGGAAAAATCGGAAACGTGAGCCAAAGCCTGATCGACGGGCGGCGTATCCTTGGGATAAGGCGCAGACAGGCGCAGGCATCACAAATCAGTTTACTCCCAGTCGATGAGACCGAGGCTGTCGAGATAGCGCTCGTTGTAGTCCATATAGTCCTCGACGAGGCGGAGCATGTATATCTTAAGATCCGCAAACTGCTCGCTCATCTTCTGGTGCATATAGTCGTAGGCTGCGTCGTCGTCATAGACCGCGCCCTCGTCCGCGCCGCTGGCTTTCATAAACGCCGCGTCGTGCGCCATCACCGCGCTCACCATCGCGTCCAGCGTTTTCTCGTCCGCAATCTCGGCAAAATCGCCCTGCTCGCGGAAGCAGCTGAGGATATACGCTTTCGCGTCCTGTTCGTTGTATTCTTTCGTCTCCATAATCAGAAGCTCCTTTATCGGTATTACTTTTTATGGCTCTGTCTGTGGGCGATTATTGCATCAGCGCGTCGAGCTCGTCCACATACTGCGCGAACACGCGGAGGGAAGCTAAGATGCTCTCCTTCTTGTTGAGATCCACGCCCGCTGCCTTGAGCTCCTCGATCGGATAATCGCTGCCGCCGCTCTTGAGGAAGTTGATGTAGCGCTCCACCGCGCCGCCTTGGAGGATGTCGTCCGCGAGCTTCACGGCGGAGCAAAGCCCGGTTGCGTATTGATAGACGTAGAATGCGTTGTAAAAATGCGGGATGCGCATCCACTCGATGGCGATGTTGTCGTCCACATGCGCGCCGTCATAATACAGCTCGTTGAGCGCGCGATACATCTGAGACAGGCTCTCGACCGTCAGCGGCTCTCCGCTCTCCGCCATGCGGTGGGCTTTGAGCTCAAATTCGGCAAACATCGTCTGCCGGAAGCACGTCGTGCGGAAGGATTCGAGGAACTGCGTGATATAGTAGGCGCGCTTGACGCGATCCGCCTCACCTTTGAGCAGGTGGTGCGTCATGAGCGTTTCGTTGACCGTGGAGGCGACCTCAGCCGCGAGGATGCGGTAATGCGAGGTTTCAAACGGCTGCGCTGTCGCAGAATAGTGCGAGTGCATCGCGTGGCCCAGCTCGTGGCCGAGCGTAAACGCGTCGTCCATCTTGCCCTGAAAGTTTAAGAGCACATACGGATGCGTGCCGTAGGTCTCCGCGCAGAACGCGCCGCTGGTCTTGCCCGGCGTTTCGTACACGTCGATCCAGCCTTCGGCGTAGGACTTGTCGAGCAGCTGCTGATACTCCGCGCCGAGGGGCTTGAGTGCCTCTTTGACCAGCGCCTTTGCGCTCTCATACGGCATGTCGATATCCCCGTCCTCGGTGATGGGCACGTAGAGGTCATACATCTCCAGCTGATCGACCCCCAGCACGCGCTTGCGAATGCCGAGGTATTTCTTGAGCACCGGCAGCATCTCGTGCACGGCCTCGATGAGCTGCTCATACACCGCGACGGGTACGCCGTTGCCATGCAGCGCGGCTTCCAGCGCGCCCGCAAACCGGTGCGCCCGCGCCTGAAACACGTCGCCCTTGACGGAGGTGGCGTAGGTGGCGTTGAGCGTGTTTTTCATGCCGCGATAGGCTTTGTAAAACGTCTCGTACGCATCCTTTCGCACGCGGCGGTCGGGGCTGACGAGAAACATATTGTAGCTGCCGTGGGTAAGCTTGACCGTTTCGCCGCTTTCGTTGACGATGGAACCGTAGTCGAGGTCGACATCCGTGAGCATGGTGAAGATGTTGTCCGCGCCGGAGAGCGGCTCCTGCGCCATGGCAAGCAAGCGCTCCTCTTCGGTGGAGAGCGTGTGTGCGCGGCGGCGGTCTACGTCCGCAATGCGGAAGCGAAAGCGCGAAAAGCGCTCCTCCGATGCCCAACCCAGCAGGGTGTCTTCGGGAATGGTCAAAATCTCCGGATCGAGAAACGAGGAAGCCGCCTGCGCGGAGACGTAGAGCTGCATCGCGCGGTCGGTCATGCCCTGATATTTCGCGCTGCCGTTGTCCTCGTCCTTGTGCAGGTGCGCATAGGTGTAAACGCGCTCGACCAGCTGCCAGATGCTGCTGTCGTCACAGAGCGCGGCAAACAGCGCGTCCGCACTTACCGCGAGCTTGCCCGCGTGCGAAGAAAAAAACGCTACCTGCGCCTGCGCCGCCGCATAGTCCGCCTCCCAAAGCGCCTCGGTGGCGTAGATGTCCTCAAGCTTCCACTTGAGAGTTTCTTCGATCTGGTCTCTGGTATTCATGCAGGTTTTTCCCCTTCGTCTTTTTGGTTCTATCTCGCGCGCGATGCGCCGCCGCCCGGCGAATATTTTTCTTGCATATGACACTTTAGTATAACATATCGGATTGCATGAAATCGACTCCCAACGCGAATCTTCGCCGCCGCTTCGCGTATTTTCAAGCCGTGCGTGTGCGCAACTGCGCTCTTGACAAACCCGCGCAATGCGATATACTATAGATACGAACATTAGTTCGCTTTTATCATCGCCGCATTTCCCCTCGGTGCGGCGGAAAGGACGCGCCAGCATGGGACGCAGAATCCTCCACGCGGATTTCAACAGCTTCTACGCCTCGGTGGCGTGCTTTCTCGACCCCGCGCTCAGGCCGCACCCCGTCGCGGTGGCGGGCAATCCCGAGGCGCGGCACGGAATCATACTCGCCAAAAACGAGCTGGCGAAAAAATTCGGCGTCAAGACGGGCGAGGCCATCTGGCAGGCCAAGCAGAAATGCCCGCTTCTGGTGACGGTCAAGCCCGACTTTGAATCGTATCATAAATTTTCCGCGCTGGGGCGCGCGCTCTACGGCGAGTATTCCGACCGGGTGGAGGCCTTTGGCCTCGACGAAAACTGGGTGGACGTCACCGCCTCCACAACGGACATGGCGGACGCAAAGCGCCTCGCGGAAGTCATCCGCAAGCGCATCCGCGAGGAGCTGGGCATCACCGTGTCCATCGGGGTTGCGGACAACAAGGTGTTTGCAAAGCTGGGGTCGGACATCAAAAAACCCGACGCGGTCACGCTGGTCTCGCCGGACAACTTCCAGTCTGTCGCCTGGCCGCTGCCCGCGCGGGAGCTATTGTATGTCGGCAGAGCCACGGAGGCGAAGCTGCTCAAATACGGCATCGTCACCATCGGCGACCTTGCGACCACACCGGAGGCTTTCCTGCGCGCGCAGTTTGGTAAGGCAGGCACCATGCTCTCCGCGTTTGCAAACGGCCTCGACGCATCGCCCGTGGCGCGCACCATCGACCAGCAGCCGGTAAAGTCCGTCGGCAACGGGCTGACCACCCCGCGGGATCTCGTCAATGACGAGGATGTGTACCTGACCATATCGATGCTCGCCGAGAGCGTCTCGATGCGCCTGCGCGAGCACGGCATGCGCGCAAAGACCGCGTCTCTGTGCGTGCGGGACGTCGGACTGTCTTCGTTCATTCGCCAGACGAAGCTGGACAGACCTACGAATATCACGAGCGAAATCTCTCGCGCGTGCATGGCGCTCTTTCGCGCGAACTACAGCTGGCAGACGCCGATCCGCTCGCTGACCGTATCCTGCTCCGACCTCATCGGCACGGACAACCCCGTGCAGCTCTCGCTGTTTGACGACGAGGCGCCGCGCAGAAAGGCGGAGGCGGCGGAGGTCGCCGTGGACGATATCCGAAGGCGCTTTGGCTACCGCGCCATCGGGCGGGCGATCTTTTTGAAGGATCGCGAGATCGGGCTCATGGCGCCAAAGGTTGACCACATCGTGCATCCGGTTGGATACCTGCAAAATGCGACGATGGACAGCGTCGTGGGCAAACGGTAAGCACCGGATCGCATTTGGATCACGCGCGCATCTGCGCATCGGGAGGGGTTTGTTATGAAAGTTTATGTCGCGGTGGAGTTGACGATCGACGAAGCGGGGGTGATGCACCCGCAGTGCATCCTTTGGGAGGACGGGCGAAAGTTTGAGATCACGTCGATTTCGGATGTGCGGCGCGCGGCGAGCCTCAAGGCAGGCGGCAGCGGCATCCGCTACACCTGCCGCATCGGCAAAAAGGACGCGTATCTCTACTATGAGGACCCGAAGTGGTTTGTCGATCCATGAGATTGATTTTGGTAAGGCTGGAGTTATTTCTTTTTCTTCAGACGAGAAAGAATAAAAAAGCGGATTCGTTAAAACCCGTTAAAAACGCATGCAAAAATTCTTCTCTGATCAGAAAAGAATTTTACCGTATCCGCAAGCCTTTGGGGATATGGTTTTTTAATATACCCTCCACCGCCTTGCCCCAGCCGATCGGATGATCCAGAACCGTCGCGGGGCACCAGCCGGAGAGAGCAGGATGGCAGGCGACGGTTTCCCCCGCGAGAAAGCGAGTAAGTGCGCCCGCTTCCAGCGGCACGGTCGTGCGAAACGCGGAGGCGGGATACGCCAGCGCGAGCGCGTGGTTCGGCGTGAAGCGGCCGTTTTTGAGCTCCCCCGCGAGCACGCCGGCGCGGACGATATGCAAGCCACGAAGTTCGCGCGGCAAAAGCTGCGGCGGAAGCAGCACCCTGCCGTCCGGCAGGAGCATAGCTGCGGGTTGCTCAATCGCGAACGTCTCCCGCCAGAACGCCTCAAACGCGGGGATGCGTTCGCCCGCGGGCGCGGTCAGCGCGGCGGAGGATTCGGCTGCGGACGCTGTTCGTGAAGTGTTTGCTTCCCCCGCTCCCGCGCGGACAAGCACCGACATAAACTGCCCTTCGCCGACGGACGAGTGCGGATACATCCGCCGCGAATCGATCAGAGAAAAATCCGCATGCGCGGACAAAAACCGCTCGATTGCGCCCTCGTTTTCCTCCCGCGAAAAGGTGCAGGTAGCGTAGACCAGCCTGCCGCCGGATTTGAGCAGCAGCGCCGCGCTCTCCAAAATCTGCTCCTGCCGCGCGGCGCAGGAGAGCAAGTGCTCCTCCGACCATTCGCGAATCGCGGTCGCGTCCTTGCGAAACATGCCCTCGCCGGAGCAGGGCGCGTCCACAAGCACCACATCAAAACAAGCGCCAAGTATCTCTGCGAGTGCGTCAGGGCGCATGCTGGTGACCAGTGCGTTCCTCACGCCCAGCCGCTCAATGTTCCCCGCGAGAATCTCCGCGCGGCTGCGGACCGGCTCGTTGGTAACGAGCAGACCCGTGTTTTGCATCATTGCCGCAAGCTGCGTTGTCTTCCCGCCCGGCGCAGCGCAAAGGTCGAGTACCGCCATTCCAACACCTGCCCCAGTGAGCGCGGCGGGCATCTGCGCGGCTGGCTCCTGCACATAGCAAAGCCCGGCGGCGTGCAGCGGATGGCGGCCGATGGCGACATCGTCCTCAAAAAAGAAGCTCTCCGGCAGGATGCCCGTGGGTGTGAGCGAAAAATCCGCCTGCGCGGAAAAGTAATCCGCCGCGGTCTTGAGCAGATTGACGCGCAGCGCGCGCCGCGGTTTATCTTTCATCGCGGCGAGATACGCGGCAAATTCGCTTTCTCCAAGCAGAGACCGCATGCGCTGTAGATATGCCTCCGGCAGGTTTGGCATTCGGTGGCTCCTTTGCATTCCAAATACGATCTTCGCTCGAACCGCAGATCTGTTCCGAACCGATCAAGATTATTTTAACATAACAAACAAAAAAATGCCCACCGACCAACTTTGTCGATGGGCTGCGGCTCCCCGGCGGGAGCCATTGTTTGTTTCGCTATTCCGCGTGCTGCGCGGGGATTGCGTTGAGGTCGTACGGCGTTTCCTGATAGACGAAATAGTTCAGCCAGTTGGAGAAAAGCAGCGAGCCATGCGCGCGCCAGGTGATCAGAGGCGGCAGGGTGTCGTCGTCGTTGGGATAATAGTTTTTCGGTATCTCGATGGTCTTGCCGGCAGCCTTGTCCCGGCGGTACTCCAGCTCCAGCGTCTTTGCGTCATATTCGCTGTGCCCGGTGACAAACACGCGCCGCCCGTCCCGCGAGGCGGCAAGATACAGTCCCGCCTGCTGGGACGTGGCTAAGATGTCGAGATCGCGAATCTTTGCCGCATCGGAAACAAGAATGGTCGTGTGGCGCGAGTGCGGCGCCATAAACTGCTCGTCAAACCCGCGCAGGAGCCGATGCGCGCGATCCAGCACCACATGCGGGAAGATGCCGAACATCTTCTTGGGCAGCGGGCGCTTCTCCACGCCGTAAAAATGATACAGCCCCGCTTGCGCCGCCCAGCAGATATAGAGCGAGGAAAACACGTTGTGATCCGCCCAGTCCATGAGCCGCACGAGCTCGTCCCAATAGTGCACATCCGTAAAGTCGAGGTTTTCCACCGGTGCGCCGGTGATGACGAGCCCGTCGAAGTGCTCCTCCTTGACCTCGTCAAACGTGCGGTAAAACGAATCCAGATAATCCTGCGAGGTGTTCTGGCTCTGATAGCTGCCGGTGCGAAGGAGCGTTACCTCCACCTGCAAGGGCGTGTTGGCAAGCAGGCGGAGAAGCTGCGTCTCGGTCC
>DNFZ01000182.1 GCA_003486785.1 Clostridiales bacterium
CAGGTGTGCCAGCCGCTAGCGCTCAAGGCGCCAAACACCGAAGCCTTGCCACCTTCTTCACTGAGGTGAAACGGTTGCGGGTCGAACTGGCTGGCAAACGCGATGATGGCTTCCTTGGTAGGCGAGACGCTGCCCAGGTCGCGCACCTGGCCGATCTCCAGGTCTTCCCACCAGATCTTGATGTGCGGGCTTTGTTCGGGTGTGGTGGCGGTCATGTTCGTCTTTCAAGGTGCCGGAGTTCCATCCTGGCTTGTAAAAAAGGCGCAGCCCAGGGCGCCACCGGGCCGGCTTTGCCGGACGGCCAGTGCCGCCCCCTAAAAGGGGGTAGCGCGAAGCGCTGCGGGGGTGTCATTTCACCTTCCTCCTGAGACATCAAGCAAAGACATGGTGGTGTAACTTGCCGCGTCGGACAGCAGCCAGACAATCGCCTGCGCCACCTCGTCGGCGGTGCCGCCGCGCTGCATGGGCACCAGGTGCTTCAGGTCTTGCACCCGGTTGGGCAAGCCGCCCGAGGCGTGAATCTCGGTCTCGATCAGTCCTGGGCGCACCGCGTTCACGCGAATGCCCTCGGCACCCACCTCCTTGGCCAGCCCGATGGTGAACGCATCGATGGCGCCCTTGGCCGCGGCGTAGTCCACGTACTGGCCCGGCGAGCCCAGACGCGACGCTGCGCTGGACACGTTGACGATGGCGCCGCCCGCGCCGCCATAACGCGTGCTCATGCGCCTGACGGCTTCGCGGGCGCACAGGAAGGAGCCGAACACGTTGACTTCAAACATGCGCCGCAGCCGCTCCAGCGTGATGGCATCGACGCGGGTGGTCACGTCCACCACGCCGGCGTTGTTGACCAGCGCGTAGATATCGCCATAGGTCGCTTCGATATCTGCAAAGCACTTGAGCACGGCGTCGCGATTTGTGATGTTGAGCACATAGCCTTTTGCGGTGTAGCCCTTGTCCGCGAGCGATTTTGCGGACGCCTCCACAAGCGGATCGATGTCGATGAGCACGACCTTTGCGCCCTGCTCGGCATACTTTTCCGCGATGGCAAAGCCGATGCTCTTTGCTGCGCCGGTTACCACGCAAACCTTACCTGAAATACGGTCACTGCTGAGACTCATGATTCTTCCTCCTGCTTATTCTCTTTCTATTGCTTTATATTGTCTATTGCTTTATATTGTGAAAACTGTATTGGAATGGTTTAGGCTTTCAGCAGCCGGACGGTTTCTTTCATGTCTTCTGAAAGAAAGATCATCGACCCGCCGACGAGGTTGTCTACGCCCAGCGCACGCTTTGCCGCGCCGTTTTCGGTGTTGATGCCGCCGTCCACCTGAATTTCGAACTGTAGGTTTCTCTCTTTTCGCATCCTGGCCAGCCGCTTGATCTTTTCGTCCACCGCGTCGATGAACTTCTGTCCGCCAAAGCCCACACAGACCGCCACTAAAAGCACCAGATCCACCTGATCGAGATAGTGTTCGAGCAGCTCCACAGGCGTAGCAGGGTCGAGTGATACGCCCGCAAGCTTGCCGTGTTTCTTGATTTCGCGGATCAGCTCGATCGGGTGCGCTGTCGCCTCGTGATGAAAGGTGATCGAGTCCGCGCCCGCTTGGGCAAACGCCGCGATGAACCGGCCGGGTTCTTCGATCATCAGGTGCACATCCGTGCGAAGAGAAGTATAGCCGCACACCGCGCGCGTGATGTCCATTCCCATCGTAAGGTTTGAGACAAAGTGCCCGTCGGTGATGTCCACGTGAATGCAGTCGCATCCGGCTTCTTCCGCCCGCCTGAGCTCTTCGCCGAGCCGCAGCCAATCGGCGGAAAGGATGGACGCAGATACTCTTTTCATGCTGAATTCTCCATTGCTCCTGTATGCTCTCACTATATGGATGCCTTCTTTTATTGTCAACTATTTAGCGCTATAATGCACATATGTTCATATTTCTATGCAATAATCGGCTAGTTTTACGAATTTCTAGAATAGAGTGTTAAAATTTTACTGTTTTCTTTACATTTTCTCTCGTTTTGCTTGACAACGCGGAATAGATGCAATATATTCAAGCCATCGTGAAGAGGAGTGTGTTTATGCCACAACCGATCGACGAAAAACGCGATCTTTTGATCAAGGTCGCTAAGCTCTACTATATAGAAGGCCGCTCGCAGGAGGAGATCTCGCGCGAGGTGCATGTTTCTCGCCCCACGGTTTCGCGGTTGCTGAAAACCTCCATCTCCTCCGGCATCGTGCAGATCCGCATCGACGATATCTCTTCCTTCGGCATCGAGCTTGCAAAGCGCATTCAGGATCGTTTCGGCATTCGCCATGTCATCGTCGCGCCCAGCAGCCACAATCTGGAGGAAAGCAAGCAAAACGTGGGCGCCGCCGCCGCCATCTATCTGGAATCGTTTCTGGAAAACGGCGTGCTGCTCGCCATCGCCTGGGGCACCACGCTGAGCTACGTGGTCAAAAACATTCGCCACAATGCCAGCAAGCGGGTGGATGTGATTCAGCTGCTCGGCGGCATCGGCAACAAGACCGTGGACACCGACGCAAACGCGCTCGCGCTGACCCTCGCCAGCGCATTCAACGGGGACAGCTATCTGCTGCAGGCGCCGTTTATGGTTAAGAGCAAAGTGCTGCGGGACCTGCTCATGGACGAGCCGCACATTCAGGAGCATTTTCAGCGGCTTGCAAACGCAAACGTCGCCGTCGTGGGCCTTGGCTCCACGCGTCCGGAGCTCAGCGCGCAGTTCCGCTCCGGACACATCAGTATGGAGGATGCGCAGTCGCTTCGAAACGAGGGCGCCGTTGGGGATATCTGCGGGCGGTATATCGACATCGACGGCCATCGCTGCGAAACCCCGCTGATGGATCGGATCATCTCCGCTTCGCTGGACGACATCAAGAGAATCCCGACCGTGATTGGCGTAGCCTGCGGCGAGGAAAAGAAGGACATTATCACTGGCGCGCTCAAGGGAAAATACATCGATGTGCTGATCACCGACCGGAGCGCTGCGCTGGCGATTTTGAGCGAGAAATAAGCTTGCGCCCTTTGGGCGCAACCCACAGAGATACTTGGTTGCAAAACAAAAGCCCTGTCCAATTTCGTCTGGATCAGGGCTTCTTGTGATTTTTATTTCTCTACTTTTACTTTACAGGTTCACGGATGCCGCGGTTTTTGATGTCGATCAGTGTTTATACCAGCGAGAGAATCGCCTGAATACGCTTGTTCCCGATCAATGCGTGATGTTTAAACCAGCGAGAGAATCGTTTTTGCTGTGTTCTCGTCCGTCACGAAATGCGTGATGATGTTGAGCCGGAGAGCGCCGATGATGGAGAGCACCTTGTGGTGGCCTGCCGCGATGCTGAGCACGTTTTTCGCGCTCTTGAGGCCCTCTTCGTCGATGCCCATGATGCGCTCGTTGTAGTCGTTGTTCAAAAACTGCCCCTGAATATTGAACCTGCGCGCGCCGATGACCCCCACCGTCTTCTCCGGATTGTCTTCATAGGATCGATGCAGCGCAACCGGGTCAAACTGGCTCTTGTCGCTATAGTATTCCGGCGGCGAACCAACGCCGACGATAGCAACGTCGATCTTGCGCCACTTCTCGGCGATGGACTGCATGTATTGGCTCTTGAGATGCAGCGCCTTGTCCTCGATGGACTCCGCAAGCGCGGGCGCATAGATAAACGACGGCGTACCCCTGAGCTTTTCGGCAAAGAGGCGAACCATTTCGTTGAGCTGATATTCGGAAGAAAGATGGTGCGAGCCGCCGATGAGCGGCACGACGTTGACATCAAACAGACCCGTGCTGTCTGAAAACGCACGCATGAACTCATAGCACGTCATGCCCCAGGCGACCCCGACGGTCGAATGATTCTCAATGAGCTTCTCCGCGACAATCGCGCCCTGCGCCGCCAGAATTTTGGTCAGCGGCGTGAGCGCGGTGACCACCGTCGGCGTGATATAGCAGTTTGAGATATGGAACGCGTGCGCCAGCTCGTTTGCCAGCAGCTCGTTGCTTGCCAGCGGGTTTTTGATGTTGATTTCGACGATACCAAGCTCCCTGGCTTCCGAGAGAATCATGGAGATATAGGATCTGGAGATGCCAAGCTCCTTGGCGATGCTCTGCTGCGTGAGCCCTTCCATATAGTACATCTTGGCAACGTGGACCATCATTTGCATGTCATATCTAGATTCCATTCGGCACCCTCAAAAACGATATTTAATATTGGGATATACTATCACATTTAACTGTTTTTGAAAACGGTTTTCCATTCTTTCCACGTATCATCCAGCCTGCTGCTCAGTTTTCGGTATAAATCGAACTTATCCGCATAGATCTGCGCTTTTTCCGGATTCGGCGCGCACGTATAGCGCACCTTGGAAAAGACATCGGCCGCGTGATAAAAGTCCTCCAAGACGCCTGTTGCAATTCCCGCGCACATAGCAGCGCCCATCGCGCCAAGCTCGGAGGCCGCGGAGACTTCGATGGGGATCTGAAACACGTCCGCGAAAATCTGCACCCATACGCGCGAGCGCGCTGCCCCGCCGGAGATGCGTATGCTTGCGGGTCTCTCTCGAAAGCGCAGCAGGTTTTCCATATGCGCCCGGTGAGAGAACGCGACGCCTTCGTAGACCGCGCGCATCAGGTGCGCCTTGGTGTGCAGCCCGCTGACGCCAAGAAAACACGCTTTTGCATCCGCGTTTACATTCGTGCCAAACAAAAACGGCAGGAATATCACAGGGCAGTCTTCCGGCGAGACGGAGGCCGCCATGTCGTCGGTAATGGTATAGACGCGCCCGCCCGCCAGCTCCGCCTCTTTTTTCTCCGCCGACATGAGGTTTTGAATAAACCATTCGAGGTTGCTCGCGGAGGTCATGCTGTTTTCGAGTATCATCCAGTAATCGTCCATGCAATACAGCGCGGTTTGAAACAACTCCTTGGAAACGATCGGGCGCTTTGAAATAAACTCGTTGATGCTCCACGTCCCCGCTACCATACACATCTTGTCGGGCGAGGTTACGCCTGTTCCGATGCAGCAGGCAGCGACATCGCAAAGCCCGCCCGCAACGGGCGTTCCTTCAAGTAGCCCCGTTTCACGCGCGGCTTTTGCCGAGACGACGCCGCAAGCATCGGTGCACTTGCGCAGCGGCGCAAACAGGCGCTTGTATGCTTCAATCCCGAACGCAGCAAAGATAGCGTCGTCGTACGCTTTCGTCGTCAGATTGATCCCGTTTGCGACCGAGACATCGGTCAGCTCCGTATACGCCTCCCCCGTGAGGCAAAAGCGGATGTAGTCCTTGCAGGAGAGCACCCATTTTGCGCGGTCGAGCAACTGCGGCTTTTCGGCTTGATGCCAAGCGACAATCGGGAGCGTCTGCCCCGCCCAGATGATCTGCATGGTCATAGGCAGCAGCTTTTCATACGTTCCGTCTGCATTCCATCGCTCCACGAGTTCCTTGGCGCGCGTATCCGTCGATATGATGCCGTTTGCAGCAGGCCGCCCCTCGTCATCAACAAAATAAGCGCCGCAGCCATGCCCTGAAACTGCAACGCCAATGATATCCGAAGGGTTCACCGCGGATTTTTCCAGCACGCCGCGAATCGCCTTTGCGTTCGCCGCCCAGAGCGCGTCCATATCGCGCTCGACAAAGCCGACTTTCTCCATGATCGGCTGAACCTGTGTGCTAAAGACCGCGATTTCTTCGCCGTCCGTGCCATAGAGCGCAGCCTTGGTCACCGTGCCGCCGTTGTCAAGCCCGAGCAGATAGGTTCGCTTCATCCAAATCGCCTCCCCGGTTCTTGCCCGCGTTGCTTTTATATAGAAAAAACGGGCGTTTTGATCGTATGCCGAAGCAAGCGAGCCCGCTCGCTCTGTAAAACCGTCATATACATTCATCATATATGGAACGTGAGAACAAATCAATTACGGCGGTGCTTCGCAGGCCGTTGCTATCAGTCGGTCAACTCACGCAAAACCTCGATTTGATCTTCATCTGCCAGGTCGAAGCAGTAGCAGTCCTGTTGATACGTGCGCTCCGGCAGCACGCAGAGGATGTGCACCCGCTCGCAATCATACGGAAATCCGGCCTGGTGCCATACGCCCGCTTTTACGTTGACGAGCGTCCCCCTGGGAACCAGGAACACCTCAATCCGCTCTGCCGGTATCTTTTTCTCAAACGTTGCGGGCGCTACATGCATCAGATAATCTCCATCCAGACAGAGGATGGTTTCGTGGCAGTAATCGTGCACCTCGGCATTCGTGATCACCCACGGGCGCTGATCCACCACGCAGGCGGAATACGATGCGCTGCTTGCTTGCCCTAAGCTCTGCTGCACCATGTCGCGATAAAACACGACCGGCTCTTGGCCAAAACACGGCCCGCTCGGCTCCAGAATGCTCGCATAGGACCCGTACTGCTCAAAATTCTCTTTCGAGAGGCGTTTGATGCCTATTTTTCTCATTTTATCTCCTACCAAGCGGTCTTGCTCTGCCCAGTTTCCGTCAGGATTTTTGCGCGCGCTCGATCTTGTCCGCGATAAACGCCCGCGCTTCACATGCCGCCTGAATCGACTGCGGCGTTTCGTCTGTCCACATCTCGTTGACGAACAGCCCGCTGTATTGCTCGCGGGCAAGCATCCGGAAAAACGATACGAAGTCTACGTTTCCGTTTCCGAACGCGATATCCCGCACGATCCCCGGCAGCGTGTCTTTGAGATGAATCGCAACGACATCCTGCATGCCCGAGAGGAACTCCTTCTCAATATCCTGCCCGGTTGCATAGAGGTTTCCAATATCGGGGTAGATCTTGAGCCACGGCGACTGAATGGAATCGACAAACCCTTTGGCTTTGCAAATGGAATCCATCAGATCGTTCTCCATGGTCTCCAGCGCGAGCATGACCGCCTTCTCCTGCGCATAGCGCGCGCAGAGCGCGAGAGAGTCTCGAAAGTTACTGACCGTTACCTCGGTGCTCGGGTTTGCAAATTCATCATATCCGGCAAGCTGGATCACGCGAACCCCGCAGTCCAGCGCAAAATCGATTGCGTCGCGAATCAGCTGTATCCCGCTTTGGCGCGTCTTTTCGCACGCACTGCCGATGGGAAATCGTCTGTTTGCGCTCAGGCACATGGAGAGAATCGGCATGTTTGCGCCATGTATTTGCTCCATCAGTTTCGTTCGTTCGGCTTTGCTCCACCGAAGGCGCCCAATCCGCTCGTCCGTCTCATCGATGCTGATTTCCAAGAAATCTTAGCCCGCGTCCTTGGCCGCGACGAGCCGTTCTTCCCAGTTCAGGTATTTCGGCAGTGCTTTTTCATATAAGCCGAACAGGTTCTTTTGCAGGTTTCTCAAGCAAGTGCCTCCAACGTAATATACCCCGTCTGTACTAGCGTGTTGCGTGCGATGCCGCCCGCTCCGGCAGGGTTAGATATAAGCTTTAGTGTTGCTGACCATACGATCTGTGAATCTCCACAGCATCCGCGGTCTGCTCGTCGGTCATGATCGCGACAGGGCCTGCGGCTTTCGCGGCAAGGTATGCCTTTGCCGCCTCTTCCATATAGATGGCGGCATACAACGCCTCTTTGAGATTGCCGCCAACCGTGATCACGCCGTGGTGCTTTAAAATCACGGCGCGTTTTCCGCCCAGATACTTCACCGCCTGCACGCCCATGTCGATGCTCGCAGCGGAGCAATAGGGCGCGACGTTGATGGCGCCGAGCGTCACGTTTGCTAGCGTGGTCAGCGCCGCGGGAAACACGTCCCCGATCAGCCCGACTGCTGTAGCATACGGCTGGTGTGTATGGATGATCGCGTTGACTTCCGGCATCTGATTAAAAATATATTGCAGCGCAATCGTGTCCACCGATTCGCGGAGCTCTCCTTCTACGCGCTCGCCCTTGGCGTTGAGCACGATCAGATCATCCTCCCGCATGGTTTCATACGATGTGCCGGAGGGGGTTACGATCACATCCCCGTTTCCCTTGCGAACGCTGACGTTGCCGCCCGAAAGCGCGATCAACCCGTAGTTTTTAATCTCCAGCGCCGCTTGGATGATCTCTCGTTTGTCCTGCTCGTACATGGTTGTTTCCCCCAGATTTTCTCTTTATAGCAATGGATTATTTTATAATGCTCCATCGCGGATTGGTCATTTTCGCTTTTCCCCGCTAGGCTGCGATGCGCTCCTTGGAGAGCAGGTGATTGAGCACGACCGCAAACACCAGCACCGCGCCCTTGGCCAGCAGCTGCCAGTACTCGGGTATGACGGACTTGAGCCCGAATGTCAGGCAAACGATGATCAGCGCGCCGACAAACGACTTGACGACCGATCCCTCACCGCCCTGGAACGCCGTACCGCCCAGCAGGCATGCGATGATCGCCTCCGTCTCCGCGCCATCGCCCGTGTAAGGCTCGCCGATGAGCAGATAGCTGCCCCGCGCAACACCCGCCAGCGCAGCCACCGCGCCAAGCAGGATGTAGACGCCCCAGACGACCTTGACCACATTGATGCCCGAGAGTTCCGCTGCGGTTCTGTTGCCGCCAACGGCAACAAGATACTTGCCAAACACGGTTCGCTTTTGCAAAATCACGAGCGCAACAAGCAGCGCAAGCGCAACAAGGAACGCCCAGGATAAGCCCATAAACACCTGGTTTTTCGAGAAAAACCCCATCCATTCCGGCATTTTCAACGTTTCCGTGCTCGTGATGGACGATATGCCCGGCGGCACCAGATAGCGCGCCAAGCCCTGATATGCATTCATCGTAATCAGCGTGGCAATCACCGGCGTAATGCGCAGCTTCATGACCAGAAGACCATTGATCGCGCCCAGCGCGACACCCAGCGCTACCACAACCAGCAGAGACACGATGAAGGGAAACCCGTTGAGCACGAGTATGGCGTGCACGACGGTCGTTAAGCTGAGCGTGCTGCCGACGGAGAGGTCGATATTGCCGGTGATGAAAATCAGCGTAAACGCGCTGCTGATCATCAAAATCGGCACAGACATGCGCAGCAGAGTTGCAATGCTCGGCGGAAACAGGAAGTTCCCTCTCTGAAACAGCTCGCCTTTGAGCAGGCTGAGCGTGACGACAACCGCCACTAGAATCACATAGACGTATATCTCTTTGATCAGCCTCTTGGCGCGATCGCCGCGAGTGCTAGTCAGTTCGCAATTTGACGACATAGGCGCAATCCTTTCCAACACGTTCGTTCCGTCATGCTATCTTTCAAAACTACTATCTGCTTCTTCGATCCAGCAAATACCGTTGAGCGATGATGGCTAAAAACGTGACAATCGCTTTCAATATAAACTGCCATTCCGGCCGGAGCAGCATCCCGTATGCGGCCGAGGACACAACTCCGAGAATCATCGCACCGATGACCATGCCAAGCACCGAACCGACGCCGCCGTCAATGCTTGCCCCGCCAAGGAGCGTGACCACAAGCGCATTGAACTCAAATCCGGACCCGCGCGTGGAGATCCCGGCTTTCATCTCGGATGCGAGCAGAATCCCCGTGATGCCCGCAAGCAGCGAGCTGAGCAGATACAATAGCGCAATATGCCGCTCTACCTTCAGCCCCGAAAGGCGCGCCGCCTCTCTGTTTGCGCCAATGAGATATGTCTTTCTTCCGAACGCGGTCTTTTTTTCGATGAATAGCGCAAGGATGACCAGCACGGCTGCGATGGCCGCTGCGATCTTGATCGGGCCAAACAGCGGCACATTTCCCACCACGCCGAAGATATCGGGCAGCCCCGCGCTGCGCTGCGCGCCGAGTGCGGCAACCTGGCCGATGCCGCGCGCGATCGACATGGTGCCGAGGGTAACGATGATGGAGGCCACACGCATCTTCGCGATAAACAGCGCGTTGAGCATGCCGATGAAGAGGCAAACCAGCAGTGTCAGCACGATCGCCACGCCATACGGCAGCCCGAGCCCGCGCCCAAGCTCGGAGAACCCCGCGTTGTCCGGCTGGCAGAAATAGGCCGAGAGCACGCCCGCCATGCCGACGATTCCGCCGACCGACATATCCAGATGTCCCGAAACGAGCAGGAATGTAACCCCGATGCCTAGTATGACGATATACCAGTTGTTTGCGATCAGATTGAGCGCCGTTGCTGTGGAAAAATAGTTTTTGATTGAGAGGCTGGCCGCGCCAAAGAGCACGATCAGCACCAGAAACATCACCCGGTTGAGGTAGGACTCGTTGCTGATCTTGCCGGAGGCGGATCTTCCGCTTTGTTTCATCAGGTCCTTGATCACGACGCGTCACCTCCCGTTACGATGTGGATGATCTCCCGGCTGTCAATTCCGGTTCCGTTCTGCAGCTCCGCCTTGATCTCGCCCTCGTAGAGCAGGAAGATGCGGTCGCAGGAGTTGAGTATTTCGGGCAGCTCGGAGGAGAAGAACATAATCGTCTTTCCCTGCGAGACAAGATCCCGCACGATGGCGTAGATTTCGGCTTTTGCGCCAACGTCGATCCCGCGCGTCGGCTCGTCGAGGATCAGAATGCGCGGTTTGGTTTCCAGCCATTTCGCCAACACCACCTTTTGTTGGTTGCCGCCCGATAGTTCGCGCGCCTTCTGCCAGATGTGACTGGCGCGCACTTCCATCTGCCGGGCCGCGCTGAAGGCTTTATCACATTCGACTTTGTCTTGCAGCCAGCCGTGACGCGCGCACTGCTCCAGCACCACCAGGCTGAGGTTGGCTGTGATCGACATCGGCGGGATCAGCCCGTGCGTCTGCCGGTCTTCGGGGACGTAGGCCAGCCCCAGGCGGATCGCCTCCTGCGGCGAGCCGATCTGCACCGATTGTCCCGCCACCTGGATGTCGCCCGACGTTGGCGGCGTCACGCCGAAAATCGCGCGCGCCACGTCCGTGCGGCCCGCGCCGACCAGCCCGGCCATGCCGAGGATTTCGCCCTGGCGCAGCTCGAAGCTGATGTTTTCGAAGACGCCCGGGCGCGACAGGTTTTCCACCTTGAGCGCCACGTCGCCCGCCGGCACGTCCTGTTTGGGGAACAGGTTGGAGATCGTCCGGCCCACCATCAGGCGGATCAGGTCATCGCGGGTGACTTCGGACAGGGGGTGGGTGCCGACGTAGTAGCCGTCCCGCAGCACCGTGACGCGGTCGGCCAGCTCGAACAGCTCTTCCAGCCGGTGGGAGATGAAGATAATCGCCGTGCCCTCGTCGCGCAGCCGCCGCACCAAGCGGAACAGATCCGCCACCTCGTTGAGTGTCAGCGACGAGGTCGGCTCGTCCATGACGA
>DNFZ01000081.1 GCA_003486785.1 Clostridiales bacterium
GTTGGTATAAAATGGCTGCGCGCGCTGCACCTCAACGACAGCCTCTTTGACCTTGGCTCCGGCAAGGATCGCCACGCGCGCATCGGCGAAGGATTCATCGGCCTCGACGCAATGCGCCGGATTGCGAACCATCCCGCGTTTGCCGGGCTTCCGATGATTCTCGAAACGCCGAACGAGCCGCCGGAACACGGAGACGAAATCCGCCTGCTGCGTGTAACCTAAAGCAGCTTACAATGCGCGTGATTTCAACTTTCAGCGAAACAGCAGCGTGCTTTATCTCCGAAAAAATCTCCTGCTTACGCATGTACTGGAATACGATCTTGTTGCATCTTAACATCCGTGTTATGATTGTGTTATACGGAGGTTTGCACGTATGATGAATGAACGCATTGCGAAAGTACGGGACTACATTCAGTCCCGCGGCGAAGTCAGCGTTTCTGAGCTGCAGTCCCTCTATGAGGGCTATTCTTCCATGACCATCTGGCGCGACCTCAAGCAGCTCGAGGAGCAGGGCTATATTCGGCGCGTGCACGGCGGAGTGATCTCCATGCAAAGCGCCGCGCTGCAAATCGAGGGGGTCTACAGCAAGCGCGCCAGAGAAAACACGCGGCAAAAGATCGCCATTGCCAAGGCGGCGCTGAAGCTGATCCGCCCCGGGCACGCGGTCTATCTCGACGCAGGCAGCACGCTCATGGCCGTTGCAAACCATATGGGGAACGATCGCTACACCATCATCACAAGCGGCGCGAACATCGCCATCGAACTATCCCAGCGGCATACGTGCGATGTGCTGCTTACCGGCGGACAGATCAGCGAAAACACGCTCTCCTGCTCCGGCGCACAGGCCGAGGCGTTTATCTCCAGCATCAACATCGACCTCGCCCTTATGTCCCCCTCCGGCTTCTCGCTGCGCACAGGCTTTACAAGCGGCAGTCAGAGCGAGAGCCTGTTAAAGCGTGCAGTGATAGCAAAGGCCGCAAAGGTCGTCATGCTGATGGATCACTCCAAAATCGGGCGTTCGCTGCCGTTTACGTTTGCGAATCTAAGCGATATCGACATGCTCGTCTGCGATTCTCCGCTCCCGGCGGAAGTGGAGACGGCGCTGAAAACGCAGGGCGTTGAAACCATCGTCGCCGAGGCGTAATCATCGCGAGTAGCAACCTTGCGCGATGATCTACATGTCATTATCATACAAAACACAGGAGCTACCGTTTGAAACGGCGGCTCCTGTTTGATTTGCTCTATTGTGCGTTCGCATCAGCTGACGAATCGCTCTTCTCTCAGGTTCTGTTGCTCCACCAGATCGGCAATTGCTTCACCGATAAAGAGCTGTCCGCTTTGCGTGAGATGCAGGCCGTCCTCGCAGATCATCTCTTTGACAAAACCGCGATTCTCCAGGCACTTTTGCCGCAGATCGATCAAGCGAATCGAAAACTCGCGCGCAACCTTTTCCACAAGCAGCGAGTACATCTCCTGATAACGGTAGATCTGCTGCACATCGCCCAGCCAATGCATGATGTGCTTTGCGTTGAGCCGATCGCCGACAAGAAAGCGAAAATACCGCTCCGCGTCGATCGGCGGCAGCGTCATGAGCACCGGACGAATGCCGCGCGAAAAGAGCGAACGCACCATGCCGCGGATGGATTCCTGATATGCTTCCGGAGACGTTGCAGGCTCATGCTGCTCCTCCGGGCGCTCTGAAATTTCCGCCCAGTTGAAGTTGCAGTCGTTTCCGCCAAACTCGATGACCGCAGCCTGACAGGCGATTCCGTTCTCTTTATCCCGCTCGATCATCTCCAGCCCCTGCGGCGCGGTGCAGCCGAATTTAGCGCGGTTGACGATCTCTATGCCGAGCCGCTTTGCCGCGATATCCGCAGCAGTCGTCTCACAATAGGCATGGCGCTTGCGCGCCTCATTCCAAACGATACCCTTTGCGAGCGAATCGCCCCAGATGACTACTCGTTCTGCTGCCAGCTGTTCCATGTGTCTTCTCTCTTTTCCGGTTGTTGACTTTAGTGTAGCAAACAACTTTCAAGCTACGCTCAAAATCATGTGACAAAATCGTGTTTGTTTCATCAAGAGAGGTTCAACTTTCGGACGCGCCGTTCATATTTCGCTTGCGCGTTTCATCTTGCAGCCGGTCAAACAAAAAAACGAAACACGTTGGCTCCCGCCACGCTTTCATGAAAAAGGAGCTGTACGCTCACGCGCACAGCTCCCGATAGGATTGGTGGTTTACCGATTCGTTTCAAACAGGTGCAAAAGGCTGCCTGCCTTTAGAACAACTTTGTGCTCTCCAGCGGAGGAAGCGGCTGGATGTGCCAAATATCGTTGGCGTATTCGCGAATCGTGCGATCCGAGCTGAACATTGCGCTGCTGGCAACGTTCATCAGGCACTTTCTGCCAAACGCAATGCGGTCGCGATAATCGCGGTTTACGTCTTCGCGTCTCTGGCAGAACGCCAGCAGCTCATGCAGCACGAAATAGTTATCCGGCGTTGACCAGTCCGAACCAAAGAGCAGCGAGCGGTGCAGATCGGCAAACGCGCCGCTGTTATCGTCGCTGAGCGTGCCGTCGATGAGCGAATCCACCACGCGACGCACGCGCGGCTCATAATCATAGATCGCCTTGGGGTTGTAGTGCGGCTTGAGTTCGTTGAGTTCCCTGACACTCGCGCCGAAGATATAGTTGTTCTCAAGGCCCGCCTGCTCGACGATCTCCACATTTGCGCCGTCAAAGGTGCCGAGCGTGACCGCGCCGTTGAGCATGAGCTTCATGTTGCCCGTGCCGCTGGCCTCGGTGCCCGCGGGAGAAATCTGCTCGGAAACGTCCGCCGCGGGGATGATATGTTCGGCATAGGAGCAGTTGTAGTTCTGCACGAATACCACGCGCATCTTATCCGCCATGTC
>DNFZ01000224.1 GCA_003486785.1 Clostridiales bacterium
TCGCCGCGCTCCGGTCGCCCGTGTTGCTTTCCTTGGCGTTGGTCCAATCGACCTTCGCGAGGATGAAGTCCACGCCGCGCTGAATGAACTCGGGAAGCCGAAGCTCGCCCTTGATGGTGATTTCGACGCCCGCGATCTTCGTATCGCCGTCTTCGCGATCCACGGCACCATGGAACTCAACTTCGGCGTAGCGGGTAACGCCCGCATCGGTGACAGGCTCGTAGTAGCCCCAGACATCGAAGGGGGCCTCGCAGGCATGGAAGCCGCGCTCGCAACGCTCGGGCTCGCCATCCATCTTGTAGGTCTTGCCGATTTCGTACTGGAACTCGCGGCAGGTCAGATCGGGGTTGAAGCCCTTGAAGGCCGTGATGACCGGCGCAGCTTCCTGTTCCTTCGGCATGTCTCTCTCCGTTCTCCGCTTTGCCCCGGCTGGGGTGGTTAAAGCCGCTGCCGCGCGGCGCGATCGGTTTCGGACTTCTTTTCCAGAAATTCACGCTGGTCTTTGTGCTCGAGGTCGGCATATGCGCCGAGCACAAGATCGCGGTATCGATCGCGCTCACGTTGCGCTCTAGCGTCGCCTAGACTTACGATTTTGGTGGTTCCCATTACGCCACCCGCAGCTTGTAGTAGGTGGCAACGCTGGTACTGGACGCGGCGACAAGCATTCCGAGCTTGTCCAGCTCATAGAACGCAGCGATCCCGACGCCCTTCACCACGCCACCGCCCTTTGGCTGGAGGCGGTACTGGAATTGTTCGCGGCCGGTGTAGCTGTTGCGTTCAAGGCCGTGACGGAACTGGCCGCCATCTGCGAGCACGTCGAGCGCTTTTTGAGCGCGGGCCGAAAGCTGAGGAAGATTTGTCTGCGTCGCCATCATCGTCTCTCCCATTTGGGCCGGGGCAACCGGCTACAGGGAGGAGTGTGCATGACATGCCCGCCTGTGGTCAAGCGGAAAAGTGCATATCATGCCCAAAAACTGCTAAGAGGCTTGTTTTAGAAGGGTTTCTATGACCGCAAGGATTTGCGCGCGCCGCTCCGGAGGCGCTTTGACTGCGCTCTCCATGAGGCTCCACGGCGTACCAGGATCGAGCGGGTTGCGAACCACTAGATCGGCCGCACTGCAAAAAACAGTAAATGACATCGGCTTCACATGAGGAGCTTGACATGCACGGGCATGTCATGCACATAATCGCAGCATGAAAACGAAACTCCACCTGTATATGAAGGCAAATTGCCTTTCCGATGAAGAGGTTGCGGCCATTGTGGGCCGCGACCGAACCACAATTGCGCGGGTGCGGAGGGGGTCGAAAAACCCGTCCCTTGAGCTGGCCGTGAAGATCGAGCGCATGACGAACGGCGCTGTTCGGGTTGCAGACATGCTTTATGCCACCACTGCCACCCAATCAGAGGTATCAACGCAATGACGGAGAAGCTGTTGCCTTGCCCTGTGTGCGGGGAAACGCCGGAAGGCATCGTTGATGCCACTAAGGTTATCGGCCTCTATCGCATAACGCATCGCTGCAAGGTGTGGCCTGCGTTCAGCCTTGAAGGCAGTACGCCTGAGAGAGTTGCCGAACGATGGAACACCCGTGCCTCTGGCTGGCAGCCAATAGAGACGGCTCCGAAGGATGGGACGCGCGTTCTGCTGTACCGCCCGCTTGCCGAGAAGACTGGCGATAACGTAGTCGAGGTAAAGCGCACGACTTCTTACGATAACGGGTGCTGGCCTGCGACCGTACCGCCGGGAGCGAGCGGAGAAAATTTTACGGACGGCTCCTGCTACGCAACACATTGGATGCCATTCCCCGACCTTCCCCCCGCCCCGCAAGGGGAGGACTGAACCATGACGGAGAAGGAACGGGACCACATCGCGACATTGCTGGACGCGCTGGATGAAGTTGTCGCCGCGACTGGCGCATATCTCACGCCTGATGGGATCAACAAAGACGAGTGCATCAGGCGCATTCTGGCGGCAACTGATAACCCCGGTATCAACCTTGCGCGGCACGTTCTTAAAAGGGCGAGTGGCTCGGAACCTCACATTCGCAACGCAATTCATTCCACAGCAACACAATTGGAGGGCTGATCCGTGGGCGAACAATGCAACAAAATGATATATCGCGGTCGTCTTCAGGGAAGCAGTCAATGCGTGCGAAAAGGCGTGGTCGAGCGCGACGGACGAAGCTACTGCAAGCAACATGATCCCGTGGCCCGTCATGAAAGAGCCAAGGCTAGGCAAGAAAAATTCAACCGCGAGCATAGCGCAAAAAAAGAGGCGTTTCGTTTGGCTCGCGTTGCGCCGGAGTTGCTTGCGGCGCTTGAGGCCGTAATTGATCTTGCCGAGAAAACTCCGGGTACGGCTTATACAATATCAGGTTCCGTTATGGCGCAGGTACGGTCTGCTGTCGCGAAGGCAAACACAAGTCGCAAGGGGAGGACTGAGCAATGACGGAGAAGCTGACAACCGCCCAGCGCACCGCACTCAAATGGTTTCGTGAGCACGGCGGAGACGGGGTGTTTGACCGGAACGGCGTACTGCTGGCGGCGGGCGAAAGCGGCCCCCATATGCGCGGCACATGGAACGCGCTCGCTCGTTGTGGGCATGTGGAGTTTTACGGAGGCAAGAAGGGGCGTAGCCGAATGCGTCTCTCCACCGCTCCACAAAGGGAGGACTGAGGCGTGAAAACTATTTGGGTAACGCTCTATGCACTGTCCAGAGGCATCCGGAAGGGGCGGGCAGTAATGCGCGGAAGCTACTGGAAGATCGATGGCGACTACGCGCTCTACGCGCTCGGCAAGGATGCGTTCGATAGCGAAGCTGACGCGATAGCCGACGCGGAAAGGCGACGCGTCAAAAAGATTGCCGCGCTGAAAAAGCAACTCGCGAAACTTGAAAGCCTGACCTTTTCCACACAAGGGGATGACTAAGCAATGACGGAGAAGCTGAGCGGCGTTGCTGCCGTGATAACAAACCCGGACGGTCACGTGGTTGCGAACTGCGCCAACTTCGAGCGCCAGACTTACGGCGGGTTCACCCTTGAGGAAGGGCAGATGATCCGCGTGCGGCGCGCTATCAAGCGCCGCTTCGCTGAAGGCCATCTTAACAAGTGGCTCGCAGAAAATATAAGCGACGGGTTCGCCGAACACTTCTGGGACCACGCCGAGCGCGTCGGATACCAGCTTCATATCTTCCCTATTTCCACTCAAGGCGAGGACTGAGAGATGGCAGCGACCTACACATGCGGCGAATGCAACGGCGCTGGGTATTTCGAACACAGCATAACGTGCTCCGCTTGTCACGGCAACGGCTACACATTCCGTAAATTTAATCGCGCAGCGGACGATCATCCCTCGGCCCGCGCGACTGGCGGCACGGTCGAATCCTGCCAGGCCGTGCCGCCTACACATTCCAATCCTGTAACTGCTTTGTCCCGCGAAGCGAGCAGTGCAGGGCAGGGCGGTGCTGAAACTGTGACGGCACCGCCCGAACCTATTCACCGCGCCCTCGCCGACGCAGGCTACATGCCTCAGGATCGCTATGTGGAGAGGAACTGGGAATGAACGACGTAGATGCGATAGACGAGCGGCGGGCTCGGGCAATCTTCAACTCCCGCTATCCATTTTACAAATATTCGGAGTGTCTGAAAAACGGAATGGCAGGCGCGCGCGATGCCATGGCTTGTGCCCGCGCCATCCGCCTTTCCGACGAAGCAGCAGGATACATCCTCATAAAGCACGAGGGGATTATTTCATCCGAAGGCATGAAGCCGGTGGAGGGGGAATGAGCGAGGCGGCAATCCAAAAATCCATCGTCGCCTATCTTGAGCGCGTCCTTGCTCCGCCCGCTCTCGTGGTTCACGTCGCCAACAACCCACGCTCCAAGGTTGCAGGCGCGATGCAGAAAACCATGGGCGCGAAGAAGGGCTTTCCCGATCTTCTCGTCTTTCACCCGAAAACCACGGTCGCAATCGAGGTGAAGAAGGAAGGCCAATATGCCCGGCCTGAACAGCGAGCTATTCTAGCACAGTTAAACGAATGCGGCATCCATACAGCCGTATGCAGATCAATCGAAGATGCCCGCGAGACGATGGAACGGGCAGGCATTCAAATCAGGGAGGTTTAGAGGATGAACGAAAAGCAGAAAATACTGGATGCCCTCAATGGGCTTGAAAACTGTTTTGTTGCGGGCGGCGCGATCACTTCAGTTTTTACAAACGCGCCAATCAACGATTTTGACATATACCCAAAATCTACCGATGCGCTTGAAAAGGCTATAGAGTGGGCCTTTGATGGAGGTTGGAATAGCCACGCCTCATCTCGCGCGCTGACGTTTTCTTACGGAGGAGGCGCTCCGCAAGTGCAGATTATGCACTTTGACACATTCGAGACGGCGGAAAAAATCTTTGACGCATTCGACTTTACTTGCTGCATGGGTGCGTTAGACCTCGACTCGAAGGATTTTGTTTTCCACAACGACTTCCTGCGCCATTGCTCGCAGCGGTTTCTTTCGTTCAATCCTAAGACGCGCTTCCCGTATGCGAGTGCTAGGCGCGTTCAGAAATATCAAGACAAAGGATATACCATCGGCCAAGCCGAGTTTATGAAAATTCTTCTGACATGCCAAAGCCGACCGCTTGCCTCATGGGAGGATTTGAAGGAACAAATCGGCGGCGTGTACGGGGAACAGCTCGTTATCCCGGAGGAAAAGGAATATTCGTTTGAGGCTGCTTTTGAGGCGTTGGGGTCGCTCCAGTTTGTTGGTGCCAAGGGCGGATACACTTCGCTTGAAGAAGCGCTTGTTTGCGTCTCCAACCGCGAGATCGAATATTTTGAGTCAGACGGTCAGGTGTTTGCCAAGCTGGACGAAACATTCGAGCCGGTAGGAGCAAAACCGAAGAATGGCAAACTCGTCTCCCTAGCGGATATGTTCAAAGACGGCCTCTTTTACAAGGTTGTGAAGAAAGACGGAGAATATTACCGGAGTATTTATTATACCAACTTTGTCTACAAGATTGGCGAAGTTGTATCTTCCAAATCTCCATACATATTCGTTTGCTCACGCGACAGCATCGCCAATAGGTACAAGCACGAATTTAACAAACATAAAGCAATTGTTGAGTTGCGCGCAGACTATGATGATGTCGTGTATGGCAGCGAGCTTAAGCTCAAGAAGTGTCACGTCGTTCGCGAGTGCGACATCTCTGAGTTCGAACAACTGGAGGATAGCGCAGCATGACCACCTACACCGAAGCCCGCAAGCGCGGGGACACACAGGGCCAGTGCAGGGCCTATCTGAAAGCCAGGGCGGCGACATCATGCGCTCTCGCGGACGAACTCCGCAAGCAGGGCATTCTCTCTGCCAGACGTGCCGCTGCAATCAAACGGGCAGTGAGGGTGGGATGAACTGTCCGACAAGGCCAATCATGCGCTGGCACGGCGGTAAGTGGCGCTTGGCGCCGTGGATCATATCGCACTTCCCGGCGCACCGGGTTTACGTCGAACCGTTTGGCGGGGCAGGAAGCGTTTTGCTGCGCAAGCCTAGGTCATACGCCGAAGTCTATAACGATTTGGACGGTGAGGCTGTGAACCTTTTCCGTATGGTGCGCAACCGGGGGCATGAGCTGCGGGCGCTTCTTGAAGTAACCCCGTTTGCTCGCTCTGAGTTCATGGAAAGTTACGAGCCGAGCGAGGATGCTTTGGAGCAGGCCCGGCGCACTGTCTCCAGGTCTTTTATGGGGTTCGGAAGCAACGCTCATAATCGGAGAACCGGATTTCGATCAAACTCGAACCGCAGCGGCACCACGCCTGCGCACGATTGGGCGAACTACCCGGCCGCATTGGATGCCATTATTGAGCGATTGCGTGGTGTTGTCATTGAGTGCCGGGACGCGATGGAAGTCATTGCCACTCACGATAGCCAAGAGACTCTGATTTACGTGGATCCGCCCTATGTCGCCGGAACGCGGGACAAGGGCTCGGATTACAAGTT
>DNFZ01000231.1 GCA_003486785.1 Clostridiales bacterium
GATCATGATGGCGAACTTCGTGAATATCAACATTCGGGTGGATTCTGAATTAAAGCGCAAAGCGGAGGCTGTTTATGCGGAGCTGGGGATGAACCTCTCCACTGCGCTGAACGTATTCTTGCGCTCGTCCGTGCGCTATGGCGGCATTCCTTTCGATCTGCGGCTGGATGCGTACAACTGCGAAACGCTTGCGGCGATGGATGATGCCGCCAACCGGAAGAACTTGAGCAAGACCTTTGAGAGCGTAGATGCGCTCATGGAGGATCTGCATGCTTAAGCCGCGCTATACGGCGCAGTTTAAGAAGGATTTCAAAGCGATCGAAAAGCGAGGGTATCCGGTCTCGTTGCTGGAAGATGTGGTGCGGGTATTGTGTGCGGAAGAAACTCTTCCCGCAAAAAATCGAGACCACGCGCTCAGCGGAGACTACGCCGGATTTCGGGAATGCCATATTCAACCGGATTGGCTGCTGATCTACCGCGTGGAGAAACAAATACTCACGCTTACGCTCACCAGAACGGGAACGCACAGCGATCTCTTTGCGTGAGGCAAAGCTTGTTGCGAGGCACGAAAAAAATCCGCCCTGTCCGGCGGATTTTTTTAATGCGCTAAAGCCCGCTATTTCTCAACGCGGAAGAGGGAGACGGTCTCCGAGGAGAAAACCTCGCCCGCGTGGAGCACGATGCTCGGAAAATGCGGGTGGTTCATCGCGTCCGCAAAGTGCTGGGTTTCGAGGCAAAACGCGGGATACGGCCCGTATTTCACCCCGCCCTTGCCGGTCATATACGAAAAGTCCGGCGGGGTGAAGAGCTGCACGCCCGGCTGGTCGGTATACACGTCCATCGCGATGCCGCCGGCGGGATCGATCGCGGTTGCGATCTTCTCCACGTCGCTGCCTTTGCGGTCGATTACGAAGTTGTGGTCGTAGCCGCCGATGACGTCGACGAGCTCGCCCTTTGCCTTGATGTCGCGCCCGATGGGCTTTGCCTGCGTGAAATCGAGCGGCGTGCCGCTCACGGGCACGATCTCGCCCGTGGGTGTCACATCCTTGTCGATGCGGGTTGTGCGGCTCGCGTTGATCCAGAGCGTCTGCTCCAGAACCGTGGCTTGCTGGCCGGCAAGGTTAAAGTATGCGTGGTTGGTCATGTTTTGAATCGTGTCCTGATCGCTGTTGAGCATATACCGGATCGAGAGCGCGTTGTCCTCGCTCAGCGCGTAGATGACCGCGACAGAGAGCGTGCCGGGAAAGCCCTCGTCCCCGTCCGGGCTGGTGAGCGTGAAGATGACGGAGTCCCCGTCGATCTGCGCCTGCCAAATCTTTTTGTCGAAGCCGATATTGCCGCCGTGCAGACAGCAAGCGCCAAGGTTTGCGTTGAGCTTGTACTCCACGCCGCCGAGTGTGAAGCGTGCATCCCGAATGCGGTTTGCGACGCGACCCACGGTGCAGCCGAGGTACATGGTGTTCTTCTGATAGTCCTCAACCGTATCGTAACCGAGCACGACATCGACAAGCTCGCCTTTGCGGTTTGGCACGAACATGGTCTGCCAGGTTGCGCCGTAGTTGAGCAGGCTGGCGCTCGCGCCGTGACGATTGGTGATGGTATAGCGATGCACCGCCTCGCCGGAGGACAGGCGCCCGATTTCGGATACTGTAACGCTCATGCTGACAAACCTCCCGTTATTATGCCGTGCGTTTTTCTTCGCACGAAACATGTTTTTTTCTATTATAATACACGCGCTTGCCAGAAAGAAGAGCGGTAGGGTAACTTTTGCGGCGGATGCGCTGCTTAATTTGCTTAAAAAAGAGTTGTGTGGCGGCTCGTCGCTGGCGCGAATCCCGATTTCCGTCTTTTTTGCCCATCGTTGTTATGGTACACTATCGGCATGGAAAAAACGAGCGACACCCGGCTTGGCAAACCGCTGACGCTGGACAAAACGGCCATAGGCACAAAGCATATCGACGTGCTCGACGGCGCGCGCGCGCTGGCGGTCTTCGTCGTGCTGTGGTTTCACTTTTGGCAGCAGAACTGGATCACGCCGTATATCAGCATTCCGTTTCTCGCGCGCCTCGGGCTGCCGGGGGCGATCAACCTCGAGTTTGTCGCGCGCGCAGGGTTTCTCTTTGTCGACTGGCTGCTGTTTCTCTCCGCGTTTTGCCTGTTTTTGCCGTATGCGCGCGCCGCGCTGGAGCATACGCCGCTGCCGGAAAGCAGGCTCTTCTACAAAAAGCGCTTTGCGCGCATCGTGCCGAGCTATTACGCGAGCGTGCTGCTCATCTTCGCGCTCGTGTCGGTTCCCTCCGGCGCATACCGCACCGTCTGGGACGGGCTATACGACCTGATCCCGACGCTGACGTTTACGCAGACGCTATTTCCGGGGCTGCTCATCGGCACGAAGATCAACGGCGTGCTTTGGACGGCTGCCATCGAGATGCAGTTCTATCTCTTCTTTCCGCTGCTCGCGCGCGCGTTTGTGAAAAAGCCGGGCTGGACATATCTTGGCATGCTTGCGGTATCGGCGCTTTACCTGCGCGGCTTTGCGCTCCCGCAGGCGGACTCCATCCGGCTTACGGTCAACCAGCTGCCCGCGTTCTTTGGCGTCTTTGCCAACGGCATGGCGTTTGCATTTCTGTTTGTTCTGGCGGCAAAACATCTGCGCAGAAGCCCGCAGCTCTCCGCGCTCGCGCTGGCGGGGCTGCTTCTCGGCTTTGCGCTGCTTGCGTCTTTGATGAAGGACGCGCTCAAGACAAGCCCCGTGCAAGTTTGGCAGGCGGAAAACCGCTATGCGCTCTCGCTGGTGTTCGCGCTGGTCACGCTCTCCGCCGCGCTGACCTTCTCCGGCGTGCGCTGGCTGTTTTCCAATGCGCTGATGCGCTATCTATCACTGATCTCGTACAACGTCTATATCTGGCATCAGTGGATCGCGGTCAAATTCAAAGAGTGGAAGATACCCTACTGGGCGGGCGAAAAGCCGCCGAACATGACGGGGGATGTGCGCTGGCAATGGACCTATACCGCGCTGGTTTTGCTCTCGACGCTCGCTATTGCAACGGCGGCGACATATCTGCTGGAACACCCGGCGGCTAAGCGAATTCTGGCCTGGCAGCCCGGCGGCAAGAAGCGCGAGCCCATGATTGCAATCGAGATCGTAGAAGAGGACGGGGAACGTCCGGACGGCGCTGAAACGAAAAGGCCAGAGGAATGAAGATGGAAAAACCGGCAAGAACACCGTATTCCAAAGACGGCTATATCATCGATCAGGCAAAGCTGACCGGCATTCGCTACGGCGTGTTTACGAGCGATGTCAACGGTTGCGGCTGGATCGCGGCGTATAACTTCCTCAAGCGGATGGGGCAGGACGCAGACGAGCAGACGCTCGCCGACGCGCTGATTCGCCATACGCTCCTGCGCGGGCTTGCGGGCACGGATACCTTCCGCCTGCGCCGCCATCTCAAGCGGCACGGCTACCGTATGCCGATCAAGATTCGATTCAACAAAAAAGCGCGCCTGCCCGATGGGACAAGCGCGGGGATCATCTGGTATTGCCACAAGGACGGTTTTCATTTTGTAACGTTTTATGCGGACAGGAGCATTTCGCCGGAGGAGCACGGGGAGGCAAGGTTTCGATTTCTCAACGGCCTCGCGGGGCACGAAAACCATCTGGACACCATGACCGGGTTTTTAACGAAGAACAACATCATCCCGTTTGCGCTCATCCTCACATGGCCGGGTAAAAGCGCGAACGAGTAGCGCGGGCTTACTCCGCTGTCAAAAAATCCAGCAGGATCGGATTCAACAAGTCGTAGTTCCGAAGAACAAAGTCATGGCTGCCTTGCGGGAAGATCACCGTGAGGCAGTTTGTGTTTTGCTCGCCAAGCTGGCGTACGGAGGCCTTCATCTCCGCCGTCTCGCCCTTTGCGCACATGGCGAGCATGGGGATCTTTACGGAGGGAAAGCCGGTTAGGTCTTTTAAGTAAATTCGATTTGCGTAAAAACCGACAAACGTTTCTTTTGTAATACGCGGGCTGTAGGCGACGAGCCTTTCGGCTTGCTCGGATGTTAGCCCCCAATATTTGGCCTGCATGCGCAGCAAAGACGCGCGCTTGACCGCGCTGTAGGACAGCCGCGCCATGCCCGCGAAAACCCGCGCCGCAGCGTCGCTGCCGCCCAGCCACGGGCTTAAAAACACCGCGCGGGAGAAAAGCTCCTCATGCTCGCTCACGAGCTTGACCGCGAGCTGCCCGCCGACGGAATGCCCCATCACGAGCACTTTGCCCGCGTTGAGGGACTTGATCCACTCTGCCAGCGCGTCGCTGGTTTCCTGCGGGTTATAGCCTTGAGCCGCCGCATCGCCCGCGCCGGGCAGATGTGGCACCAGCACGTGAAAGCGCTCTGCGAGCATGCCGTATTGGTGCGCGAACGTATCCAGCACTGCCGCGCCGTGCAGCAGCACGAGCGTAGGTTTTTTTGCGTCTGAGTAGGTGTCGAATACCATATATGTTCTCCAGTCATAAAGATTTCCGCAAGAAAACCCGGGCAAGACACCCGGGCTTTTGCGTTAACAATCGTCAGATCGTGATCTCGGTCGCCACGCGATACATATACTCATCGAGATCCTTCGTCATCTCCAGCGCCTCGTCGATGGGCAAGGTGGTGATCTGGCTGTTGCGATAGCACACGATCAGGTTGGTGCCGCCTGCCATAATCTCCTCCACCGCGCGGTGCCCCATGCGCGTTGCCATCACGCGGTCGCGCGCGGACGGGCTGCCGCCGCGCTGCACATGGCCGATGATGGTCACGCGGGTATCCAGCCCCATCTCCTCGCGGCAGCGCTGGGCGATCTCGTTGGTGCTGTTTGTGCCCTCGGCGACGATGATGAGGTGATGATGCTTGCCGCGATACTGGCTCTCGCGGATGTGCTCTACGATATCCCGCTCAAAATCAAACGGGCGCTCGGGCAAAATGATCGCTGTAGCGCCCACCGAGATGCCGACGTAGACGGCGAGGTGCCCCGCGTTTCTGCCCATGATCTCCACCACGCTGGTGCGCTGATGGCTCTGCATGGTGTCCGCTAGCTTGTCGATGGCGTCGATTGCGGTGTTTGCCGCGGTGTCAAAACCGATGGAATAGTGCGAACAGGCGATGTCATTGTCGATCGTTCCTGGAATACCCACGGTGTTGATGCCGTGCCTGGCAAGCTCCCGCGCGCCGCGGAAGGTGCCGTCGCCACCGATTGCAATCACGCCGTCGATGCCGAGATATTTGCAGTTGTTCGCCGCGCGCTGAACGCCTTCGTCCGAGCGGAACTCCTCGCTGCGGGCGGTATAGAGAATCGTGCCGCCGCGTGCGGTGATGCCGTTGACGGCGCGCGCGTCGAGCTCGACCACGTCCGAATGGATCAGGCCGTTGTAGCCGCGGCGGATGCCGATGGGGATGATGCCGTGCAGCACGCAGGTGCGCACAGCGGCGCGGATTGCCGCATTCATGCCCGGCGCGTCGCCTCCGCTGGTGAGTATGCCGATCCGGCGAATTTTGTTGTCCATTTGCTGTTTCCTCTCTTATGCTCAAACCTGCAGCGCAGGTCGTGTATCGTCTCGCGTAAAAAAAACGGGGCGTATGGCCTCTTTTACAACGCAGATTCCCCGATTGTTTCCATATAGTATACTACGCGCGCCATAGAAACACAATTTGCGCGGGAGAGCACAAGAAGATTTTACAGAATATGCATGATAGCAAAACAAATCCTGCAATAATAATCAACACTGTGATGATTCCAAAGCAGAAAACACGAAAAAAACGCATCCTGGAACCGCGTCGAGCAAAATATTTGCAAGTGAAAATTCGTCTTTTGAGACGTAGAAAACGCAGTAAAACAGCAAGAAAATATATAATTTTCCAAATTTTGCAGAAAAAGACAGCCGATGAAGAGAAACGGACGGCCGGAAAACAGCCAAGATAAATCGAAATGAAATATTTGCAAGAAATACTAGACAAGGCTTCATAATGACGCTACAATGGTGGTGTAATTGAGCGCATATCTTTATTTCAGAACCAATTCTTTTCAAACAAATGAAGGAGGCAATCACACATGGGTAAGTATGATGTTCTCATTGACGAAATGGAAGCCAAGCTGCGGCCGCCGACAATCGGGCTCAAGCCCTACGAGGCAAAGGTGATCCCGCTCACTACCGGCGAGGACATGCTCGTTCGCACCGCCACGCGCGAGGAGACCGAGATGATTATCGACGGCATCAAGGTGCTGCTCGACCACCAGAAGGACTTTTACGACATCGTCGCTGCGCGCATCGTCGCGGAGCTTTTGGGTATGCTGCGCTATCGCGTGCAGGATGAGTATCTGCTCATCGGCGCGGTGGACGGCGAGATCGCGGGCATCGTCAACGGACGCATGGTCAACGAAAAAGTCGGCATGAGCTACCACACCATGACACTCAAGCGCGGCGCACGCGTCGGCGCGCAGCTCTTCGCCGCCAAGATGGAATATCACTTCGACTTTATGAATCAGGACGAGGTCTGGATCGTTGCGGAGAGCCCCAACGGCTTTAAGCGCTGGATGATCGAGTATGAGCTCGAGTCCCGCCCGCAGTGCCCGCACGAGCTCGGCGGCGTACCGACCTTTGTGCTCACCCGCGCGCTTTGGGAAAAGCACAAGGCAAACAAGAACGTCGGCATCCGCCCCGCGTTTGAGGACGTGATCGAAGCCAACAAAGTGGTGCACATGCCCGCCAAGATCAGCGTCTGACGCTTCGGCAGGTTGGCGCCGGGCGCGCTACATTGCGCCCGCGCTGCGTGAGGGAAGAAAGGAAGAAGGCAATGAGACAGGTAGGAATCGTTGGCGTCGGCCATACGAAGTTTGGCAAGACCGAAGGGTCGTTTCTGGATATGCTCTGTGAAGCGGCGCTGCTGTGCATGGACGACGCGGGCGCAAAGACCGGACGCAAAAACGTAATCGAGCAGGTGTTTGTCGCCTCTATGGGCGCGGGCATGGTCAACCGCGTTTCGGGAGCCGCCAGCGCGGTGGTGGACGCGCTCAACATCCGCCCCGCGATGGCGGAGACCATCGAAAACGGCCCCGCCTCGGGAGCCTCCGCCGTAAAGCTCGGCGTGATGGCCATCGCCTCCGGCATGTGCGACTGCGTGCTGGTCATCGGCGGCGAAGCGATGCGCGAAGTGACGGGCTGGGAAGGCACCGACTTTGTCGCGACCATGCTGCACCCCACAGCGGAGTATAAATACGGACTCACGCTGCCGTCGTTTGCAGGCATGTTTACAAGGCTTTGCATGGATCGCTTCGGCGTGGAGAGCAAAGACCTCTCCATCGTCTCGGTCAAAAACCACGACAACGCATGCCACAACCCCGTGGCGCACATCCAGCGCCCAGTGGTGCTTGAGCGCATCACAAATCCGGCTTACATCAACGCGACAAACCCCATCGTCGCCGATCCACTGCGGCAGTTTGATATGTGCCCCGTTTCCGACGGCGCGGCTGCCGTGCTGCTGGTGGCAAAGGACAAGCAGGACGAGCTGGGCTTTGCACACAAGCCGTTTGTCCGCGTGGCGGGCATCGCGTCGGCAACGGACACGCATGTGGTTGCCAACCGCGAAAATCCCAGCGATCTGCTGGCCGTGCGCCTCAGCGCCGAGAAGGCCTACAAGATGGCGGGCATGGGGCCGGAAGACATCGACGTTGCCGAGCTGCACGACGCGTTCCAGATCCTAGAGATCGAAGAAAGCGAAGAAGCGGGCCTCTTCCCGCGCGGGCAGGGGCATATCGCGGCGCGCAACGGGGACACGAAGGTTGGCGGCAAACTGCCGATCAANNTCGCAGATCATCGAACTCGTGCGCCAGCTGCGCGGCGAGGCCGATGGCCGTCAGGTCGAGGGCGCAAAGACCGGGCTTGCCGTCAACTTCGGCGGGTTTGGCAACAATGTCGTGGCGACGATTCTGACCACGAAGTAGGGAGGGAGAGAATATGGAACAGATGTATGCCTACAAATGCACCAAATGCGGCAAGCTGCACCATCCCCGCTACGTCGTTTGCCAGAATCCGGACTGCGACGGGCGCGAATTCACCGAAGAGCCGCTGGAAGGCAAATGCAAACTCCTGACATGGACGCGGGTGTATAACCTGCCCGAAGGATACATGCAGCCGTGGCTCCATTTCGGCGTGGTCGAGTTTGAAAACGGCGTCCGCGCGACGGGACAGATCGGCTTTGACGAGGGCATCGAGAGCGGCATGGAGCTGCTCGCCACCGTCGGCGTCGTTCGTACCCGCAGCATCCTCTATAAGGAAAGCATCGATTGCCAGGAGACCGGCTTTGTGTTTGTAAAACCATAACGCCATGCAAGCGACAACCGTCTGCAAGCGATTACTGGACCTCTCGCTGAGCCGCTCACGTTCCGGCACGGTGCATTCCGTGTTTGATCACGCGGTGAATCTTGAGTTTGGGTTTCGCGGGCTGATCGGGTTGATTGCACAAGAAAAGGCCCTAACGCCATATGCCGTGCTTGTGCGGACGAATGCCCCGTTTCCCCAGACGGGTGTCCGCACGGGCATGGCGGCGTATCTTGAAGAGGGGATGCTCATCATCCCCGACGCGCAGATCGAGATCGATCTGGCAAACGCGCCGCACTCGGATCTCAGCCTCGATGCAATCGAATTGCGATACGGCACAGAGGCGCAAGAGACGCTTGCAGTGCTGATACGGGAAGCGCTCACAAACGTGGATACGGAGGCGAGCCTAGCCCCGCTCGTCACGGGCGGAGATGGCAACACCTATACGCGCTTTCTAGCTCCTAGGCTGGAGCGGCTGACTTATGCTGTTTCGCTGGGCGCACAGCAAGAGTCGGCACAGGCCGCGGCAAACTGCGCGGGCTGCGGTATGGGGCTGACCCCTTCTTCGGACGACCTGCTCGCGGGATATTTTGCAACGCTTCACCTGCTCTATCGCGCAGGAGACCGCCCGGCAGAGAAAGCAATCATCTCAAGCATGGCGCAGGCAGCGGCGGAGAAGACCAACCGCATCAGCGGCACATTTTTGCTCCACAGCGGTATGGCGCTTGCAAACGCTACGATCTGCGATCTTTTCCGGTCAGTTTTTACGTTTATGGATATCGCGGCGGCAAGGCGCGCCATCGAGCGCGTGCTCGCCATCGGCTCCACATCCGGCGCGGACATGCTCACGGGTATGGTGCTCGCGCTGCGGCAGCACATCGGAGGGAACGAAACATGATCAAGCTGGAAGTTAAGAAAAACGCATACTACGACTCCGTCACACTCATGCTCATCTCAAAAGAGCTCAAGAAGCTCGATGGCGTGCGCGAGGCGCTCGTTGGCATGGGGTCGGAGCTAAACAAGGAGATCGCGCACAACATCGGCGTTGCCACGCCGGAGCTCGACAGCGCGGTTTCCGCCAATGATTTTTTTGTAGCGGTATCGTGCGACGGGGAAGCGGCCTTTGCCGCCGTACTCGATAAGACCGAAGAACTGCTCAACAAAAAGGCCGAGAGCAAGGCCTCGGCATATACGCCGCCAACGCTCGACGGCGCGCTGAAGATCGATCCCGCTCTGAATATGGCGGTCATCTCCGTGCCGGGCAAACACGCGGCGGACGTCGCTCAGAGCTGCCTCGATCGCGGCATCAACGTCATGCTGTTTTCGGACAACGTGACCATCGAAGAGGAAAAAGCGCTCAAGACCTACGCCTACGAACACGAGCTGTTGATGATGGGGCCGGACTGCGGAACGGCGATTATCAACCATGTGCCGCTCGCGTTTGCAAACGTGGTCAGGAGCGGAGATATCGGCATCGTCGCCGCCAGCGGCACGGGCACGCAGGAGATTTCGAGCATCATCGACCAGCTCGGCGCGGGGGTAAGCCAGGTGATCGGCACCGGCGGACGCGACCTCAAGAAGGAGATCGGCGGGCTGATGATGAAGCTCGGCCTCGACGCACTCAAAAACGACCCCAAGACAAAGGTCATCACGCTCATCAGCAAGCCCCCCGCCAAGGAGATCGCGAGTGAAATGCTCGCGCGCGCGGCCAAGACGGGCAAACCCGTGGTGGTCTGCTTTATCGGCGGGGATCGCAAGGAGATCGAATCCTACGGCCTCGTCGCTGCTGTGTCTCTCGAAGACGCGGCGCACAAAGCCGTTGTGCTCAGCCGCGGAGAAACGCCGAAAGACTACGCCGGATTCGAAATGGGCAAAGAGCAGGCGGAAGCCATGGCAAAAGAGATCGCAGGCAAGATGGCAAGCGGGCAGAAATACGTGCGCGGCTTCTATACCGGCGGCACGCTCTGCGACGAGGCGATGAAGCTCATGATCGCCGAACTCGGGCACATCTACAGCAACATTCCGCTCAACGCGGAGGACGCGCTGGAGGACCCCAAGGGCGGAAAGAGCCGTGAGCACACGTTTCTCGACTTTGGAGACGACGCGTTCACCGTCGGCCGTCCGCACCCGATGATCGACCCGAGCTTGCGCGCCGAGCGCGTGATTACGGACGCGAAGGACCCGTCCTGCGCGGTGATTATGGCGGATTGCGTAATCGGCTTTGGTTCGCACCCCAATCCCGCGGAAGATTTAGCCAAAGCGATCAGGACGGCGAAAGCCGAAGCAGCGCGCGCGGGCAGACATCTTTGCTGCGTGTGCGCAGTCTGCGGCACGGAGGGCGACCCGCAGAGCCTGAGCCGCACGCAACAGCAGCTAGCGGAAGCTGGCGCGGTCGTGCTGCCCAGCAACGCGCAGGCGACGCGCTTTGTCTCGCGCATCCTCGCAAACCTGCGTCAGGAGGGATAACATGTCGAAACTGAATGAATTATTCGAGCAGAAACTGCGCGTGGTCAACTTCGGCATCGAGGCGTTCTACGACGATTTGACGAGCCAGAAGGTGGACGCGGTGCATGTGGACTGGAAGCCCGTCGCAGGCGGGGATAAGCTGGCGGCCGCCAATCTTAGAAAGCTTAAAAAACCCGAACTCGCGGCAAAGATCGACGCGGCGAACAAAGAGGCGCTCGAGCGCATCCTCGCCGCGCAACCGACGATCATCGGCCTTGGCATTGCGGGGGAAGTCATCCCCGGCATGACGAAAAAGACAGTTCTGCACGCTGGCCCTCCGGTCACATGGGAACGGATGTGCGGCCCTGTGCGCGGCGCGGTCATGGGCGGGCTGATCTACGAAGGCCTTGCGCAGGATCTTACGGAGGCGGAAGCGCTCGCCGCAAGCGGCGAGATCACCTTTGACCCCTGCCACATGCACGATGCGGTCGGCCCCATGGCGGGCGTGGTAACCGCGAGCATGCCGGTTTGGATTCTCGAAAACAAAGCCTTCGGCAATCGCGCGTATTGCACGATCAACGAAGGCCTCGGAAAAGTGCTGCGCTTCGGCGCGTTTGACGACGAGGTGCTCAAACGCCTTCGCTGGATGGAAAAAGAGCTCTATCCCGTGCTCAAAGACGCGATGGCGATCAAGGGTGAAATCGACGTCAAGGTGCTGGTCAGCAAGCTCCTGCAGATGGGAGATGAAGGCCACAACCGTAATGAGGCGGGAACCTCGCTGCTCTTGCGCGAGCTGGTGCCCGCGATCATGAATTGCGACCATTCGCTTGCCGAGAAGACCGCGGCGTTCAACTTCGTCAACGCCAACAACCACACGTTTTTGAACATCTCCATGCCTGCGATGAAATGCACGCTTGACCCGATCTTTGATGTTCCGTATAGCACGATCGTCGCGACTATGTGCAGAAACGGCACGGATTTCGGCATTCGCATCGCTGGCCTCGGCAAAGACCGCTGGTTCTCCGCGCAGGCGGAGCTGGTCAAGGGGCTGTATTTCCCCGGCTATGGCGAGGAGGATGCAGCGCGCGACCTTGGCGATAGCACCATTACGGAGACAGCAGGTATCGGAGGCTTTTGCATGGCGGCGGCACCCGCCATCGTGCAGTTTGTCGGCGGTCAGGTGGCAGATTCGATCAACTACTCCACGCGGATGTATGAAATCACCGTCGGCGAGGGCAGATCGTATAAGATCCCCGCGCTGGATTTCCGTGGCGGGCCTACGGGAATCGACATTCGCAAAGTCATCGAGACCGGCATCCGCCCCGTGATCAACACGGGCATCGCGCACAAAAACCCCGGTGTGGGGCAGGTTGGCGCGGGCATCGTGTATCCGCCGGACGACTGCTTCCTGCAGGCGCTTGCGGCGTGTGCGGAAGCATGGGCATAGCATCAGAAACTCGCTCTTACCAAAGGGCATCCAATATACGACTGTATCAATAAATTTTAGGAGGCTAAACACATGAGCAAATGGTCCGACATCAAGATGTATGACCTCACGATTCCGATTGGCATCAACACGCCCGCCTGGCCGACGTATGAGCCGCTGACGATGAAATTCTTCAAGCGCCTCACGCCCAACGGCGCAAACGGACAGCTGCTGACGCACTCAAACCACGTCGGCACGCACCTCGACGGCCCGCTGCACTTTGACACCGCAGGCCGCGACATCGCCTCGCTGGAGCTCACGCGCCTCTGCCGTCCCGGCGTGGTGGTCGATCTGAGCGATCAGGCGGAAGACTTCGGCATCTATACGCCGCAGGACATCGAGAAGCGCGTGACCGTCAAAGAGGGCGACGTGCTGATCATCAACACCGGCTACCACATCTACGGCTGGGACAGCCCGACCGCGGACGAGCGCCGCTACATGCTGCGCCATCCCGGCCCGTCGCTGGATTTCATCCAATGGGTGCGCGATAAGAAGCTCAGCTGGATCGGCGTGGACTGCGGCAGCGCGGATCACCCGATGAACACGAAGATTCGCGAATGGGAACCCATGGAAGCCAAGAAATGCGACGCCGTGTTTCAAAAGAGATATGGCAAGACGCTCGATGAAGTGTATCCGTGGCCGGAGCACTATCAGGCCATGCACATCGAGCTCTTCTGCCAGCCGTATGAGGCGATCCATGCGGAATGCCTCGGCGGCGAGATCGAAAAGCTCTCCAACAAGCGCTGCGTCATCGGCATCTTCCCGTGGAGGCTCAAGGACGGCGAGAGCTGCATTTCGCGTGTCGTTGCATTCGACGGCTTCGAGGGTGTATAATTCATAACAAAGCATTGCGCGGCCGGAGCGGGCTCACCCCTCCGGCTGCGCTTGAACTCAAATTGCAGCGAGGTTAATGCATGGAGAATCTCTTGGCGATACTGCTCGTCGCTCTCGTAGCCGCAGCGTTTTACGGCGTATCTTATCTCAAGAAGAAGAAGATGTATCCCGCCTGTGACCGGTTTGCAGAGGCGTATTGCGAGCTGACGGATCGATTGCTCGACGATCTTTCCACGCAAGCCCGTCTGAAGACGGAAGCCATGCCCGGCGGGCTTTTCCGCATTGATCCAATCGACGCGCAGCCGGAGGCGATTCGTGCCGCGCTGCAAAAAACGATTGACGATAGCGTGATGACCACGCTGCGCGAGCTGTTTCTGCTGCGGGACGACATTCAGGCGCAGGCCAGCAACGGCAGCTTTTCCAAAGACAAATACAATGCTATCACCAATCAGGTATTCGAATCCCTCAGCGCCTATCTCTCCATCGTGCAAAACCCCGCACAGCTCATATCGGAAAAAGACCTGGATCGTTTTCATTACGTTCTGCACAAGCAATCGCATATCCGCAGCGTCGCATTGGCGGCGATCGTCTCTCGCCCCTGCGCGGCGCGCATCGCGCGCTGAAACGCGGCATTCTGCCGTCAGCGCGGATGATCTGACACAACGCAAAATCATATATAACTTGTACTTGGCATCCATTTACGGTAAGATAATCAAAAGAATTCAGCCGTTGTGTTGTCTAATGCGAAAAAACGCAGAGAAAAGCGCGATGCAACACGCATTTCGCGAAGGATACGCCTTCTTCCGGTTAATCGGACAGTTTTGGCTGATGACGGGAAAAAACAACGGGGCAAGTACAAAAAAATCTTGCATATTTCTTCGATTTCGGCAAAAATGATGATACAAACCAT
>DNFZ01000255.1 GCA_003486785.1 Clostridiales bacterium
CTCTTTGCCTACCCGCTTTCGCACAAAGACCTGCCGGGGCGCGGGGCGATCTCGTTCTTTCTGTTTTTCACGATGCTATTCAACGGCGGCCTTGTGCCGACCTATATGGTCTACACCAACCTCATCCACGTCAAGGACACGCTTGCGGGCATGATCGTGCCGTATCTTCTGATGAATGCATTTTTCGTTATCATCATGCGCACGTATTTTACGTCCAGCATACCCGGCGAGGTGCTGGAGGCGGCAAGGATCGACGGCGCAAACGAGGTGCAGAGCCTGCTGAGAATCGTGCTGCCCATGAGCAAGCCCATCATCGCGACCATTGCGCTCATGACGCTGATCGCCTACTGGAACAACTGGACCAATGGCGTGTATTTTCTCACCACGCGGACGGATCTCTATGGCATCCAAAACTATCTCAACGACGTGATGAACAAAGCCGCGTTCCTGCAATCGCACATGACGGGCATGATCAGCGCAAAAGTGGTGCCAAATATCAGCGTACGAATGGCGATTGCGGTCATCGCAGTGCTGCCGCTGATGGTGGCATACCCCTTCTTCCAGAAGTATTTCGTCAAGGGCATCACGCTCGGTTCCGTCAAGGGCTGATGCACCGTTGCGGCCGCGCGGGCATGTAAGCTGCGCGAAGAATAAATTGCCAGGCAAGCGCACCCGCTCTGTGGGGTTCTCGCGATTCAGCTCTACCGTAGCTTGGTGAAAACCAGGCGGCTGTCGCGGGGGATACCATCCGGAGCGGAGCGAATGAAACACATTGTCCGGCGTTTATTTTCCCGAAAAAATGAAAACGTTTACAAAATTGCGGTAAAGTCGCACGGCATCAATCCTTACGAGCCGGGATGCAAAGAAAAATTAACATCAACTTTGGAGAGTTTCATGAAAAAAGTAGAAAACAAGATCATGCTCATCACCTACGCCAACACCATGGGTGAAAACCTCAAGGCGCTGGATCGCGTACTCAAGCGGCACTTTTCCGGCGTATTCGGCGGCGTGCACGTGCTGCCGTTCTTTCCCTCGTCGGGCGATCGCGGCTTTGCCGTGATTCACTATGACATCGTCGATCCCGCGTTTGGCGACTGGGAGGACATCGACCGCCTCGGCGCGCAGTATTACCTGATGGCGGATTTCATGCTCAACCACGTCTCGATTCGTTGCGCCGAGTTTCAGGACTACATGCAAAACGGAGACAGCTCCCCATACAAGGATATGTTCATCGACTGGAACAAATTCTGGCCAAATGGAGAGCCCACGGAAGCGGAGCTAGACGTGATGTACCGCCGCAAGGAAAAGGGGCCGTTTATGTCCTTTACCCGCGCGGATGGCAAGACGGTCAACCTCTGGAACACGTTTTTTCAGGAGCAGGTGGATATCGACCCCTACAGCGCGGCGACGCAAGACTACTACCGCCGCAATCTGGGCTTGATCGCCAAACACGTACCGCTGATTCGCTTTGACGCGTTTGCCTACGCTTCCAAAAAACCGGGCACCTCGTGCTTTTTCGTCGAGCCGGAGATTTGGGACGTGCTGGAGACCGGCATGCAGCCGCTTCGCGAAAGTGGGACCGAGATGCTGCCCGAGATTCACGAAAACTATACGATTCAGCTCAAGATGGCCGAAAAGGGCTACTGGGTCTACGATTTTGCGCTGCCGATGCTGCTGCTGCACGCCCTTTTGAGCGGCAGAACCGACCGGCTGATCCACTGGCTGAACATCTGCCCGAGAAAACAATTCACCACGCTGGATACGCACGACGGCATTGGGGTCGTGGACGTGGTCGGGCTGCTCAGCGACGAGGAGATTGAAGAAGTCCGCACACGCGTGGACGAGATCACCCTGCCTGCGCAGCCATATATGAAGTTTCCAAGCATGATTAAAACCTCCGGCAAGCAGGCGCAGCGCTATCAGCTCATGTGCAGCTACTATTCCGCGCTTGGGGCGGATGACCGCGCGTATCTGCTCGCCCGCGCGGTGCAGTTCTTCACGCCCGGCATTCCGCAGGTCTACTATGTGGGCCTGCTCGCGGGTGAAAACGACATCGAATCTCTCATGCGCGGCGAAGAGCCGCGGAGCATCAACCGCCACTCCTATACCGAAGAGGAAATTGCAAAAACGGTGCAAAAGCCGATGCTGCAGGAGATGTATCGCATCATGCGCTTTCGAAACGAATGCCCCGCGTTTGACGGAGCGGTGGAGATCGGTCAGGACAACGCGAACGGCAAGCTGAGCATCGCCTGGAAAAACGGCGCGCACACGGCAAGGCTCTCCGCGGATTTTGCAACAAAAGACTTTACCATCTCAAGCGAGGATGAGAACGGCGAACGTATTATTTATGCGCAATAGGAGGCACATCATGGAAAATCTACATCTACCGCAAATCTTTCAGAGCGGCATGACGCTGCAAAGAAGAGCTCCTGTCTGCATCTGGGGAAGGGCGCAAAGCGAAGCCCGCGTGACCATCCGGCTTGCGGGAAACACGGTGCATACCGTCGCAAGCGAGGGTGCGTTTTCTGCCTATCTGCCGCCGATGGAGGCGGGCAGCGGGCTGACGCTCACCGTCTCTACGGACAAGGAAACGATCACCATCGACGACGTCGCGCTCGGCGAAGTATGGCTCGCCGGCGGGCAGTCCAACATGGAATATCTGCTGCGGGACGACGCGGAGGTCGCTGGTGAAATGCAGGTAAATCTACCCGAAGTGCGCTGCTACGAGGTGCCGAAGGTCGTCTATCCGGGGCAGGAAAACGACCGGGACTATTCCGCGGTCGGCGTTTGGAGAAGGGCGCGCGGCGAGGAGGCAAAATACTTCACCGCCGTGGGCTACTACTTTGCGAAAAAACTTCATGCGGAGTTAAACGTGCCAATCGGCATCATCAATCTTACCTGGGGCGGCACGTCCGCCAGCGCGTATATGCGTGAAGACTACCTCACAGGGGCGCTCAAGCCGTATCTCGACCGCGCGGCAGAGGCGCAGGCTAAGCTTGACCCCGTAAGCGAGCTGGAACGCTACCGCAAGCTGCAAAAACACCTCGACGACCTGCACTTTGACAACAGCGTTTCAAATCTCGCGCCCATGCAGCCCGATCCCTCGATGATGGCGTTCATGGCGGAGATGGGAGAGCTGTTTCTCTCGCGTTACTCGCCGTTTCGCCCGTGCGGGCTTTATGAGACCATGCTCAAGCCGACATCCCCTTATACGATCAGCGGCGTGATCTGGTATCAGGGCGAGTCGGACGCGGCGTATGCGGACACGTATGAACTTCTCATGCAGCGCATGATCGCCTGCTGGCGGACTCTCTGGAAAGCGGAGCTGCCGTTTTTGATCGTGCAGCTCGCGTCGTTTGAAGAGATGATGGAGCGTCTGGATTTCGTACCGATCAGAGCCGCGCAGGAGCGGCTTACCAAGTCATGCGGGAAGGTGTGGCTTGCGTGCGCAATGGACGCGGGCATGCGCTATGACATCCACCCCAAGCACAAGCGGCCCATCGGCGAGCGGCTGGCATTACAGGCGCTCTCGAAGGTGTACGGTCGGGCGATTCTTGCGGACTCGCCCGCGCTGGAAGGGGCAAAGCGGGAGGGGGACACGCTTGTACTTCACTTTGCGCACGCAGGCGAGGGGCTTGCGTTGCGCGGAGAAACGCCGGAGACGCTGGAGCTGATCGTCGATGGAGTCGAGCAAAACGCGTTTTCCGCGAGCGTCGATGGCAATGAGCTGCGTATCACATCGCCGGAAATCGCAGACGCTAAGACGGTGACGCTCGCGTTTTGCCAGCATCCGTTCTGCATTGATAATATCTGCAACTGCGCGGGTCTACCCATGCTGCCGTTTGTCTACACCTGGAACGCATAGAATCGGAAGAAAAAGGAGAACAGCATGTCGATTTTTCAATATACGTTTGAGAGCGAGTGCCTGAACAACAATACGCAGATCACCGTGATCCTGCCGGACAAGCCGCGCGATATCACGCCCGCCGAGTTCTACGGCAGCGGACGCAAGTATAAGGTGCTCTGGCTGCTGCACGGCACGTTTGGCGACCACACCGACTGGGTGCGCAAGACCAACATCGAGATGTACGCAACGGAGAAAAACCTCGTCGTGGTGATGCCCAGCGCCTTAAACTCCAACTACTCCAACTGGAACGAATATATGCTGGGCTACCGCATGTTCGATTTTCTCACCGAAGAGCTCATGCCGCTCGTCTACGGCTGGTTCCCGGTTTCGGACAAACGGGAGGACAACTTCATCGCGGGTTTGAGCATGGGCGGGCGCGGCACGATCAAGTTCGCGGTCAACCATCCTGAGAAATTCGCGGCGGCAGCGGTGCTTTCCGCAGCGCCAATGGATATGAGCGGCATGGGGCCGGAGAACCCCTGCCCGATGCTGAACACAAACAATCCGCGCATGCACGCATCGCTCAAAAACGCGGGCAGCTTGGAGGCGTTTCAAAACTCCAACGAGAACGTCTGGGCGATCATCGATCGCCTCGCAAATACCGGAAAACTGCCGCGGCTGATGTTCGCATGCGGACAGGAGGACACCATGCTCTATGACTTCTATAAGAAGTTTCAGGCGCACGCGGGGGAGATTGGGCTATCGGCGCACTGGTTCGAGCTGCCGGGCTACAAGCACGAGTGGCGGTTCTGGGATCTTGCGATTCAGGAAGCGCTGAAGTTCTTTGGCCTCACCGAAGAGGGCGGCAATCCGTATTGATTCTGTTTCGTCTTGCACTTTGATCGATTATTTTGGAGGAACGATAGATGGCATTCTTTGAACTCAACGCGCTCTCGGTGATCCTCGGCGGCTCGTTTGCCGCGCGGGTGTTTTTCATCGAGATGGATAAATTGCAACTCGACGACGCAGCCCACGCGTACAGATACCCCGTGCTCGTGCTGCTGCATGATGAAGGCGGAGCCTGCATGGATCTGCAGCGAACGCCTGCCGAGCGGCTCGCCGCCGAGCACGGCATCTTTATTTTAGCTCCCGACGTGCAGCATACGCTCGGCGCCAATATGGAATACGGCCCGCAGTATGAAACGTTTATCAGCACCGAGCTGCTCAATATCTGCCGCAGGATTTTCCCGATTACGGAGGGCCCCGCAAACACGTGGATCGGCGGCATCGGCACGGGCGGCTACGGCGCCGTCAAGACCGCGCTGCACCATACGGACGTGTTCACGAAAGCATTTTCCATCGACGGCACGCTCGACATGTACGCGATCATCGAGCAAGCGAAATCCGGCAAGGACACGGGCATCGGCCTACAGGAAGCGCAGCTTAGCGCGATCTTCGGCGATCTTGCGCGCTTTTCCGGCGGGGAAAACGATCTCTACGCGCTTGCAAACAAGCCTGCAACGGGAAAATTCTTCTTCGTTTGTGAAGAGGCCTACTCCCGTAAAGAAGAAAGCGAATCTCTCGCAAAGAAGCTTGGCGTAGTGGCGGAAATCATCGCTCTGCCCGCCGGAGCGGACTGTTTCAGCCAGCAAAAGAGCCTGCCGGAAGCCGTCCGCTGGGCTTGCGTATAATCGGGGAGGACAAGAAACATGGCAAACATCAGACTGTACTATTTTTCCGAAGCGCTGAAGATGAAGGTCGGCGTGAACGTCATCATCCCCGAAAACACATGGGGACATTCCCTCGCGGATCGTCCGGCGGGGTATCGCTATCCCGTCTTGTGGCTGCAATCCGGCGGCGGGTTTGACTATACCGACTGGCAGCGCTATACCGCAATCGAGCTCTACGCTGCGGAGGCGGGCATCGCCGTTGTGTGCAGCGGCACGTATTGCTCGGGCTATATGGACACCAAACACGGGGATTTCAAGTACTTCACCCAGCTCTCCATCGAGACGCCGCGCGTGGTGCGCCATCTCTTCCCGCTCAACGAAGACCCCGCGCATAACTACATTGCGGGCTTTTCGATGGGCGGCTACGGCTCGCTGAAGTGGATGCTGCGCGATCCGGAGCAGTTTGCGGCGTTCGGCACATTTTCCGGCAATAAAAATGCGGTGGAGTTCGTGCCGGAGGTGGAGGACAAAACGGATAGTTTCTACATGTTTGCCACCGCTTTTGGCAAGAAATCCAACGTTGAAAACACGGCGGACGACATCAGCTATATGATCAAACAGCAGAAAGCAGCGGGCAAACGTTTTCCCAAGGGATATATGGCGACCGGCGTGGAGGATACGCACTACGAAGGCAATGTGGAGTACATGGATAAGTACGCGGCGCTGGGGCTCACGTTTGAGCGCACCATCGACCACGGGCACCACAACTGGGAATACTGCGACCGGCACGTGAAGAAATTCATCGACTGGCTCGCCATTGAAGACACCTTTAAAAGATTGAGTGAGTAGTGTGCTCAGTTCAAAATTATGCCAAAGATACGTTTAAGAGATTCAGCGAATAATCCATCTTTAACGAACGAGGAACGATATGGAAACGACAAAAATTCTTCTCAAGCCCGGCACGCCGGACGACGACAACAGGGACTATCTGCCGGAGCGGATCAAGGGCAGCGACATCGTCGTCAACGAAAACGGCAACAACTCACAGCCCTACCCCGAACGCCTGAAGGAATATCAAGAGGCGCTGCTAGACGACGGCATCACCGATGTGTGGTATGAATACGTGCCGTCGGGCTATGATCCGGCAAAAAAAGTGCCGCTCGTGCTCTCGATGCACGGCGGGCTCATGACCGGATGGGGGCAGGCGATCTATACCTCCTGGACGATGATGGCGGAGGAGCATAACTTCATCGTCGCGTTTCCGGATGCGTCGAGCAAGCGCGTCTGGAGCGTGGAATGGGGTCGCTGGCGCTTTGACGACGGCAACACCGGCCGCGAGGAAGCGCCCGGCGAGCTGCCGGAGACGCCGGACGATATCTCTAACAATCACGACGCGCAGATGGCGCGCGCGCTCATCGAAAAGATGAAGCAGAAATACAGCATCGATACAGAGCGCATCTTCATGCAGGGCATGTCGATGGGAGACCTCATGACCGCGATGTTCACGAGAAACTATGGCGACGTGCTCGCGGGCGCTGCGGGCTCCGGGTGCGCCACGTTTCTTTCGCTGCTGTTTGCGCCGGAAGGTCAGATTCAAAACAAAGCAGGGCATGTGGACATCTGGCAGTCCAGGCCGGAGCTCAACGACATTCCGCCGGACAAGCAGGAGGCGCTGACCGTCAACCGCTATAACCGCTATTACTGGATGCGCATCAACGGCTGCGAACCCGTTCCGCAGATCAGCATCGTGGGCGAAAACAACTTCGCGTTCTATCGTGGCGATAAGGCGGACGTCACCTATCTCGACATCAAAAACCGCGACCACGGGCAGACGCTCGACGACGCGTCACTCATCTGGAACTATCATTTCTCCGGTGTGCGCAGAAAAGCGGACGGCACCATCGTGCACACAAGCTCCAACATTCCGCGCACGGGCGACGCGTTTGCGTTCTCCGCGGCGGACGGCTGCGGCTACGGCTGGATGAACAACCGCGTCGTGCCGATGAAGACGAAAGCGATGCTTTGGCAGAAGCTCAAGTACCACGGCCTCAACGGCGGGCAGGCGGTGCGGGGCGAATATCTCTGCGTGCCGCTGTCGTTTTTGTGCGAGGCGGCGGGGGCAAAGTATCAGCCGAGCGCGGACACACTCACCGCGGTTGCGATTCTGCCCGACGGCAGACGGCTCCAGTTTGCGCGCGGGAGCATCGGCTGCGTGATCGACAACACCATGCGCAGCATGTATTGCGAGGCGCTGCATAGAGACGGCGAGCTGCTGGTGTCCATCGAGTGGTTCAGCCGGTACCTCTTAAATCTTCAGGTATCGAGCTGCGACGGCGTTTCCTACGCAACCGATCACTTCAACACGCTCTCGACGAACATGGCGGATCTGATCCGCGACCTGCTCAAGGACGGCGGAAAATTGCCGGACTTTGAGAAGATTTCACTGCCGAACGCATAAACAAGCGATTCAAATTCTGCATTACATATGGAGGGAATTATGGACTATAAGGTGAACCTGCGCGCCGGCACGCCGGACGACGACAACAGAACCTATCTGCCCGAGGCGATCAAGGGCAGCGACATCGTGGTCAACGAAAACGGTAACAACTCCCAGCCCTATCCCGAGCGGCTGAAGGAATGCCGCGGCATCATCGCCGACGGGCTGGAGGACGTTTGGTATGAATACGTCCCCGCGAGCTATGACCCGACAAAGAAGACGCCGCTGGTGATCGGCAATCACGGCGGGCTCATGACCGGCTGGGGACACGCGATCTATACCAGCTGGACGCTGGTAGCCGACCGCGAGGGGTTTATCTGCGTGTTCCCGAATGCGCATTCGCTGCGTATGTGGATCGTCGAGGGCGTGTTTGACGACTTTGACCCCAAGGACGCGCCGGATCTGCCGATTCAGACCGTGCCAAAGGACATCAAGGACAACCACGACATGAAGTTCCTGCTTGGACTCATCGAGCGGATGAAGGGGCAATACAACATCGACGAAGGCCGCATCTTCATGCAGGGCATGTCCATGGGCAACCTCATGACCGACCAGTTTGCGCGCAACTTTGGCAACCTGCTCGCAGGCGCGGCTGGCAGCGGCGGCCCTTCCCGCCCCAATCTGCTCTTTGACGAAAAGGGTAACATCAAAAACAAGGGCGGGCATCTTGCCGTCTGGCATTCCCGTCCGGAGCTCAACGGCACGCCTCCGGGCAAAAACTATAGCGAGTTTACCACCAATAAATACAACCGCTTTTACTGGATGAAGCTCAACGAATGCGACCCCGTGCCGGAAATCAGCATCGTGGGCGAAAACAATTTCGCCTTCTATCGCGGCAAAAAGGCGGATTTGGTGTATCTCGATATCAAAAACCGCGACCACGGACAGACGCTGGACGAGGCGTTTCTCTACTGGGACTATCTCTTCTCCGGCACGCGGCGCGAGGCGGACGGCAGCATCACCCATTCGGAGACCATCCTCCCGCGCAAAGGCGACGCGTTCGCGCTTGCGCTGAGCCCCGATCTCGACAAAGCGTGGTTTTCTAACCGCGTCTGCCTGATGCGCACGAAAGCCCTGCGCTGGCAGAAGCTGAAGTATCACGGCCTCAACGGTGGCGAGAAAGTGCGCGGCGAATACCTCTGTGTGCCGCTGTCGTTCCTCTGCGAGGTGTTCGGCGCGGCGTATGAGCCGAGCGAGAACACGCTCACCGCCGTGGCGAAGCTTAAAGACGGCAGAAGGCTCCAGTTTGCGCGCGGCAGCATCGGCTGCGTGATCGACAACGATCTACGGAGCATGTATTGCGAAGCGCTGCACAGAGACGGCGAGCTGCTGGTCGGCGTGGAATGGTTCTGCCGCTACATCATGAACCTGCAGGTTTCCGTCTGCAACGACGTGGTGTATGTCACCGATCATTTTGCCGAGCTTTCGATGTTTATGGCGGATTTGATCAAGGATCTGCTCAAAGGCTGCGCCATGCCGCAGGACTTCTCGGTAATCGAGGAATAGACGTGCGGCGTGCAGTGCGCCAAAGCGCGCGCAAAGCGTGATAATGGAGGCGAAAGCGTGATCACCATCAAAGATGTCGCAAAACAAGCGGGCGTTTCCACAGCGACGGTTTCGCGCTATATGAACCAGCGCGACATGCTCAGCGAGCGGACACAGCGCGCGGTGCGGCAGGCAATCGAACAGCTCGGCTATCAGCCGGACCCCACGGCGCGCGCGCTGCAGAGCAAGAAGAGCAGCATGATCGGCCTTGTGGTGCCCGTGGTGGACTACGCGTTTTTCAGCCGACTCACCGACGCGGTAGAGCAGGCTTGCAGCCGCTTTGGCTACAAGCTCCTGCTCTGCCAGTCCGCATATGACGCCGCAAAAGAGCTGGAGATGGTCGCGCTGCTCAAGGCGAACAAGGTGGACGGCATCCTGCTTTGCAGCAGGCTTGGCGACGCCTCGCTCTACACGAGAAACGAGTTTCCGATCATCAGCATCGACCGCGAGATACCGGGCATTCCCTCGATCACCGCCGACAACTACAGCGGCGGCGTGCTCGCGGCGGAGGCGCTCTACCGCGCAGGCTGCCGCCGTCCGCTGATTCTGACCACCGAGGTGCCGGAGTATATGGCGATGTATCAGCGCCAGCGCGGGTTTCTGGACGCGTGCGCAAAGCTGGGCATGGCGGCGAAGGTGTGCGTGCTGCACGACGCGGGCTTTGGCGAGGCGGAAACATCGCAGATCAAGACACAGCTTGTAAGCAACCCGCCGATTGACGGCGTGTTTGCGCTGGGGGATATGATCGCCGCGGGCTATGTGCACATGGCGCTGCAGGACGCGGCGCTAAACCATCTGCGCCTTCCGCTGGTCGGGTTTGACGGGCTGGATATCGCGCGGCTGTTCGCGTTCTCAACCGTCGCGCAGCCGATCAGGCAGATGGGCGCGCGCGCGGTAGAGCTTTTAATCCGCCGCATCAACGGCGAAAGCGTGCCGGAGACGCTCATGCTGCCGGTGGAGTACATCGAGCGTAGAAGCACCCGCGCCAGGCGACCGGAACAGAGAGGATTGGACACATGAACAAGATCACACTGCTTGCGGGCGAGCCGAACGACGCAAACCGCGACTATCTGCCGGAGGCCATCAAAGGCAGCCGCATGGTCGTCAACGAAAACGGCAACAACTCGCAGGTTTATCCAAATCGCTTACAAGAATTTTGCGAGAGCATTGTGGATGACGGACTGACAGACACGTGGTTTGAATATGTGCCGGAGAGTTATGATCCCGCAAAAAAGACGCCGCTCGTGTTTTCCATGCACGGCGGGCTGATGACTGGCTGGGGACAGTGCATCTACACCGCATGGACGCATATCGCTGACCGCGAGGGGTTTATCTGCGTGTTTCCAAACGCGCACGACAAGCGCATGTGGATGATCGAGTGCGACCCGAACACGATTGACGAGCTCTCACAGCCGATGCCGGAGGGGATACCCTCGCTCAACAAGCCCACGGGCACGGTCGAGGCGTATCACGACGTGAAGCTCGTGCTCGCGCTGCTTGCGCGCATGAAGCAGCGCTACAACATCGACGAAGGCCGCGTGTTCATGCAGGGCATGTCGATGGGAGACTGTATGACAAGCCAGGTTGCGCGCTACTGCGGCAAACACTTTGCCGCAACCGCCGGTTCTGGCTGCCCGACGAATCCGCTTTTGCTGTTTCATCCCGACGGAAGCGTGATCAATCAGGGTGGTGCGATGGACATCTGGCAATCCCGCCTGGAGCACGACCGAACACCGTTTCATTATGGTCTCGACGACCGCACGGTGGTGCGGAAAAATCTCGAGTACTGGAAGAGTATCAACGAGGCGGATGTGCTGCCGAATATCAGCATTCGCGGGGAGAAGAACTTCGCATTCTATCGTGGCAAGAAGGCGAACGTGGTGCTCATGGACGTGAAAAACCGCGACCACGGGCAGACGTTTGACGACGCGGAGATGGTCTGGGACTATCTTTTCTCCGGCGTAAGAAAAGAGCCGGACGGAACGCTTTTCCACACGCAAACGCTCTGCGAACAGACGGGCGATGCCGTGGCCGTCGCCGTCTGCGAAGGCGCAGACAAGGCTTGGGTCAACGGCGCAGTGGTGCCGATGACGGCGCCGGCGATCCGCTGGGAAAAGCTGAAATACCACGGGCTCAACGGCGATCAGATCGTCCGCGGGCGCTATCTCTGCGTGCCGGTCGGTTTTCTTGCCGAGGCTTTCGGTGGTACGCTCAAAGAAGAAGAGAATAGCAGACGCGCAAGCCTGACGCTGGCGGACGGACGCGTCTTCACGTTTGCCGAAGGCTGCATCGGATGCGCGGTCGATAACCGCATCGAGGCAATGCTCTGCGAGGCGATCTACCGTAACGATACGCTCTACATCTCGCTGGAATGGTTCTGCCGCTTTGCGCTGAACTGGCAGGTGTCGGAATATGACGGCGTGCTGTACGCGACCGATCACTATTCCGAGCTCTCGCGCTACCTGTCGTGGCTGCTGCAGGATCTATTGCGCGGCGATAACAAGTAAACAAAAACGACGAGGAACAAGAATTTTAGATACAAAAGGAGAAGAAGATGAGCGCAAAACGCAAAACAAGCATTGACACCTTTATCGGCGATTTCGGGCAGATGGTGGAGACCATCCGCGTCGCGGGGCTTTCCGGTGAGGTCACCGCCGCGGACGTTATCCTAAAAGAATGCTATACCGACTGCTGCGCCACGATTGCAAGCAAGGGCGTGCTTTCGGTCAAACAGGTTGATGGCGGGACCGAGATCAAGGTCGATCCGTTCCTCTATCGAATCGATTTTTCGATTGAGATCAAGGGGCAGACGATCGCCAAGGCCGACATTGCGGATATCACGGTGCGCGACGAGGAACTCTTTATAAAGCGCGTCGACGGCGACGTGGTCTACCGCCTCTATGAGCCAAAGGCAAGCGCACCGCGCCCGCTGATCCTGTTTCTGCACGGCGGCGGCGAATGCGGAACCGACAACCTGCTCCAGCTCACGGGCACCATCGGGGCGATCAGCTTAGCCAAGCGCTTTCCCGATATGTTCGTTCTCGCGCCGCAAGCGCCGGACTACGGCATCACCATGCAGGAGATGTTTGCAAAGATGATTGCAACGGGCGATCCGTTTCGCGTTTGCATCGGTGCTCCCACCAACATCAGCCTTGGCGACCGCGGCTGGAACCGGGACTATGTCGGCCGGGTTTGCGACCTGATTCGTAAGATGATCGCCGAAGGCCGTGTGGATGCAAGCCGCGTCTACGTCATCGGCATGAGCATGGGCGGCGCGGGCGTCATCACGACGGTTTCCGCAGCGCCCGATCTGTTTGCCGCCGCGGTGCCGATCTGCCCGAGCATGAACGGGGACAGCTACCCCTTGCTCGAAAACTGGCCGGAGGTGCCCGTCTCTATCGCAACGGCTTATATCGATCATCAGGCAGGCAGGCATGCCTACATCCTCCGCGCGCTGACCCGTCTCTGGGAACAGGGGCGCAAGGACGTGAAATACACGCTCTACACGCCGGAAGAACTGGAAGCGTATGGCATATTCGCATCCCCGAACCTGACGGAGAAGGAGATTCGCGCCGCGAATCACAACAGCTGGGTGCTCGTGCTGCACAATGAGTATGGCATTTTGGACTGGATGATTTCGCGCCGGAAGAGAAACTAGCAGGAGCATATATGAATTTTTCGAAACTGACCGCGTATCTCGATTCCCTGGAAGGCGCGTATGAGGTACACGGGCTAGACTGCAAGATCATGCGCGGGCACGAAACGCTTTATCGCCATATGGCGGGGCAAAGCGATCCCGCCGGGCGGACGCCGATCACGGCGCAAAGCCTGTTTGACATCTATTCCTGCACAAAGCTCATCACCATGACGGCAGTGATGCAGCTTGTTGAAACGGGAAAGATCGGGCTGGATGACGAACTGCAGCAATATCTGCCGGAGTTTGAGCGGATGCAGGTCGCCGTAGATTTTCGCATCGGCGAGTGGCCGTTTGCCTGGCCGACGCTCGCCTCGCCGCTCGTGCGCGCCGAGCGCCCGATTTTGATCCATCAGCTGATGTCGATGACGGCAGGGCTTTCCTATGATGTGTTTTCAGAGTCGATTCAACAGGTGAAGCGGGAGACAGATAACCGCGCGACTACCCGTGAGATCGTCCGCGCGATTGCGCGCATGCCGCTCGTGGCGCAGCCCGGCGCGCGCTTTTCTTACGGGCTGGGTCATGATGTGCTCGCGGCGGTGGTCGAGGTGGTCAGCGGCATGTCGTTTGGCGCATATCTGCGGCAGAATCTGTTTGAGCCGCTGCGCATAGCGGAGATGTTTTTTCAGGTGCCGGAGCAGGAGAAGCATCGTCTCGTGAAGCAATATCGAAGGGACTTCAACACCGGCGAGATCGCGCCTTGCAGCGACATGATCTTCCGTCTTTCCGCCGGCAGCGAGAGCGGCGGCGCGGGCTTAACCTGTACGGTGGATTCCTACAGCATGGTGCTATCGGCGCTCGCAAACGGCGGCGTCGGTGCAAATGGTGCGCGGATTTTGCAGCAGGAGTCGATCGACCTGCTGCGCGAAAACCGACTCAACGGACAGCAGATGCAGGATTTCTCCCGTGCGGGCAAGGTCGGCTACGGCTACGGCCTCGGCGTGCGCACGCTGGTGGACGGCAGGCATGCCAAAAGCCCGATTGGCGAGTTTGGCTGGGACGGCGCGGCTGGCGCGTATGCGCTGGTCGATCCGGTCAACCAAATCAGCATTTTCTATGCGCAGCAGGTCATCGGGCTTTTCAAGGTATATAGCGAAATACACCCATCGATACGCGATCTTGCGTATGAAGCGATGGAGATAACAGGAAACGGAGCGAACGAATGAGACTGGATTTTTTAGAATATCCCGCACTTGGGCGGAGCATGTATGTGCTCTACCCGGCGGGCGAGCGGCTCAGCTGCTATGAAAACACGCTGATCACGATTCTGCGGGAGGACGATAGCGACGCGCTGCCCAAGACACTGCTTGCCGATACGGCGTTCTCCGCGCTGGCGGATCTGCAGCGTTTTATTCTGCTGTTTCCCAATCCGATCGGCGGTACATGGAACTGGGAACTCGACCCGAACGGATGGGACGATCTCGGCGATGTCGCCGAACTCGTGCGCTTGTTTAACCATCAGGAAGGGTTTGTCGACTGCGGCATCTACCACAACATGCACAACGCGCGCTACTTCATGGGCAGCGGCACGGGCGGCTCGCTCCTGCATGCGCTGGCCGGCAGCAATCCCGTCAACGTCGCGGGTATCTACACATTCGGCGGCAGCATTTCCGCGCGCGCGAAAGCGAACTGCGTCGGCGCCGCCGTCTCCGCCATCCTCTGCAACGCGGATGAGGAAACGCGCGCGTTTTTCGGCTCGCTGAATCAGGCCAAGCAGGTGAGCGAGGGCCTTTTCGTCAACCCCGTGAACGACACGGCGTTTGTGCGCACGGAGACGGGAGAACGCAACGAGATCGACGCATCTGCGATCCGCTCCGGCTGGGAACGGTTGTTTTCGAAGGTATGCAGGCCGAATTGCAGCGAGCTTGGCGACATGGGCCCGCGCACCGTTCGTGACGACTATCGTTTCAGCATTCACGAAGACGACACGCGTCTAGGCGACAACGGCGGCATCGCGCATACATGGTTTGAATATGTGCCGACTTGCGTCAAAGAAGACCCGACGAAGCCCGTTCCGCTGATGCTCTTCAACCACGGCGGCGCGGACACGCCCGGCAACGTCGCCAACACGATCAAGATGCATGAGATCGCGGAAAAAGAGGGCTTCCTGCTCGTCTACCCGTGGGCAACCGCGCGCTGGGGCTGGAATCAGGATATGCTGCCGGAGCAGTATGACGACGTGGCGTATCTTTCCGCCTTGATCGCATATATGAAGCAAACCTACGCCGTGGACGAGACGCGCGTCTACATCGGCGGCTTTTCCAACGGCTCGGCGATGGCGCAGGTGTTTGCCATGACCAACCCCGAGGTGATTGCCGCCGTGATAGCGGACAACACGCGCTTTTGCCAGAACCGCAACACGAAGCCGTTTGCCATCGCAGGCTGCAAAAAGCTCCAATACGACTACCGCATGCCGGTGTTCTATACCTACGGCACGCGAGACATAGAATATCCCGCCGTGCGCGGCAGCGGGCAGCAGGTGCAGTATGATTTCTGGAAATCCTATAACAATATACCTTGCAAAGAGACACCGTACATCGCGGATGCGGACAGCTCCGGCGTCGGCGTGTCGGGCGACGTGATCGAGACGTACTATCCAAACCCGCGTTACCCCGCGCGCAAGTATACAACGCACCGGTTTTTCTCCGTGGATGCCGTGCCGCTCAACCTCTATAATTATTCGCTTGCCGACGGCAAAGGGCACGACTGCAACCCGGAAGAGGCTTGGCTGGGCTGGAACTATGTGCAGCAATTCCGCCGGATGCCGGACGGTTCGCTCAAGACGGAGCAGGGTTAACGGTAAATCGGCTGATCGGAGGAAGATCTCTTGGGAAAACTACGCTTTAACTATCGCAGCGAGGTGCTTGGGCATTATGTGGACATCACCGTGGTCTATCCCACGGACACCTATCGTCTGCCGGAGACGGATGCGCTGAAAAACCGCTCGCACGGGCTGCTGCTCCGCGAGAAAAAGGATTATTTCGCGCCTGGCATGCGATTTCAAACGGTCTATCTCATGCACGGCGGCGGTGACGACGACACCCTGACCTATCGCTACACCAACGCGGAAGCGTTCGCGCAGCGAAACCACGTGATGCTCGTCACCCCGAACATCGCAAACAGCTTCGGCGCGGACGCGTGCTACGGTGTGCCATATCAAACGTTTGTCACCGAGGAACTGCCGCTGGTGATCCAGACGCTGTTTGCCTCGTCCCCCAGGCGCGAGGACAACTTCATCATGGGCTATGCAATGGGCGGAAACGTTGCGCTCGCCGCCGCGCTTACGCGGCCGGATCGCTACAGCGCGTGCGTAGACATCTCAGGCGGAATCGGCATGACACTGGATGCCGAAGCGCTGAAGAACGAGCTGAACAGCGAGCATTTCTCGAAGTTTTTTCCGCTCTACGGCGCGACGTTCGGGCCGGCGGACGAGGTGGTCGGCTCCCGGTTTGATCTAAGAGCCGTCGCGCACAAAAACCGCGAGGCTGGTCTGCCGGAGTGCAAGTTTATCCTCGTCTGCGGCAGTCTCGAGTTCATCCGCGCGCGGATGGAGAGCGACGCACGCATCCTCAAAGAGCTGGAGTTCGACGTGGACTACATCGTTGCCGAAGGATATGATCACGATTTTGTCATGTGGAACGACTACATCGAGCTTGCGCTGGACAAGCTCCTTCCGCTCAAACGCGCGGCGATTCTTCCCGAAGAGCGTTGAGCCGAAGAGCGCGCTGCGTTTTTTTAACTGTGCGCACACGCATCCGGGCGAGTTGACGATACATAAAAAGACGGTTATATTGAAACTGGGCTTAGGCTGCTTTGGTATCAAATGTCCTGCTATCAGCGTTGCCAATCGGAACTAGAAGAAGGTGGAGTTTACAGTGAACCTGTTTTCGTACAATTCGCCGGTGATGCGCTTTTTGGAGCGCGTATTTGACCTCGTCGTGCTCAATCTGCTCACGCTTGTGCTCTGCATCCCGATTGTCACCGCGGGCGCTGCTATGACGGCGCTGTTCAAAACGCTCTTTGACATTCGCCAGCAGAAAGGGCGCACGCTGATCACTTTTTGGCAGACGTTCCGGGCGGAGTTTCGCCCCGCGCTGCCGCTGGGGCTTTTGGCGTTTGTGGCAATTGCGGCCTACGGCGGGTATCTCTACCTGCTCTATGCTCAGCTTGCAGAGGAAGCGGCGTGGGCGTGGATTACGGTTGCCGCCATCGGCGCGCTGTTTTTTTTCCCGATGACGTTCGTCTTTCCGCTGTTTGCAAAGTTTCAAAACACCATCAAGAAGACCATCGTCAACGCGTTTTACATGAGCATCCGGCATTTACCGGTGACGCTGCTGATGTTGGCAATGCAGGCAGTTTGGGTGTTTGCGATCTTCCTTTTTCCATATCAAGCGGCTTTCCTCGTGCTTGCGTGGTTCTTTTTCGGCATTTCGCTGCCTGCGTATCTTGGCAGCGGTTTGTTTTTGAAGGTCTTTGCGCACTATGCCGAGATGGAATAATCTCTTTTGCATCAGCAACAACGACGAAAACCTGTTGAAAACGAGTGCATCTGTTTCCAAAACGGGATATGTTTGCCTCATAAAATTGTGTTTCTCCGCGGCAGGCGGTATTCTAACATTGGAATGACATATCCGCTGAATTTGCCGATCCGAACAGATCACGGGGAGGCGCTCTCATGAAAAACCATACCGTTGCTCGTGAAAAAAAACGCGCATTCGTCCGCCAAATCATCCTCTATCTGGCTGCGCTGGTGATGCTGCTGGCCGTCGTGCTGGTGGTCTACGCCGCGTCGTCCTATTCCATTCTGCGCGCCGAAATCGAGCAGAGCGCGGAGAACTTTCTGCAGGTTTACGGCGGCGAGCTCAAAAGCCGCGTGTTACAGATGGATCGCATCCTGCAAAATCTGCTGGTGCAAAACTATTCGGAGCTGCAGATCATCCGCGGCGCGGAGGAGTCCAGGCGCGTCTACGCTTCGCTGAGCATTAAGAGCTATATCGCAGACCTGCTGCGCAGCGACGACACCATCGGCTGCATCGTTGTGGCGGATGCAGTATACGACGTTTGCGTGGATGCCGCGGCGACGACGCTGAACTACTGGGACCGCAACGCCATGCGCGAGTATGCAATCGCCTGTGCGCACGGGGATAAGACGCCGACGGGCTGGTCGTTTGTACAGCTCAATAACCAGACGTATCTGACGCGCTCCTATATCTACAACGGCCGCGCGGTCAGCGCCTTTACAAGCACGGCGGACGTACTCGCAACCATTCCCCCGGGCGACTACGGTGAGCAGACGTTTGTACTCACCGATGCGGAAGATATCGTCGCCGATGCGGCGGGGGAGCCGCTTTTGCAGATGGAGACGGGACAACCGCTCAACATCGTTGCCTCGGCGCGGACGCTGATGGTGCGCTATACCGTCTATTCGGAGCAGATTTTTCTGCACTCGGTCGTGCAGAACCTCAGCGTCTGGCGGCAGGTGCGCAGCAGCACCGCGGTTGCGCTTGCGACCATCGTGTTTACGATCTTCTTTGGGTTTTTGCTGATTCGCTATGTGCGAAAACAGATGATTTTCCCTATGAAAGCGATGACGGAGGGCATGCAGCACATCGACAAGGGCGAATATGACCTGCGCATCGAGGGCGAGTTTGCCACGAGTGAGTTTTCGCAGCTCAAGGAGACCTTCAACAAGCTCATGGACGAGATCGTCAACCTCAAAATCCA
>DNFZ01000039.1 GCA_003486785.1 Clostridiales bacterium
CGGGCGGATGGTATCCGCCCCTACAAAGAACGGAGGGATTCTGTAATCCCTTTTCCCTTTATTGAACAACCATTCCCGATAATGGTATAATCCACATGGTATCAGAAATTTTCCGCGTTTTCCCGACGCGGACGGACAGGAAAGAACACACGATGAAATGGCTGGAAATCTGTGTCTACACCACCGACGCGGGGATGGACGCGGTGATATTCGCATTTTCCAACGCGGGGCTCGATCAGGTAAGCATTGAGGAGAGCCACGAGCGCGCGATGGCGTTCTTAAACGAGCGCGTGGTCTATTGGGACTATGCGGACGCGGAAAAGGTCGGCGTGGACGAACCCTGCGTGAAGGCGTATGTCGCCGACGTGCCGGAGAGCGTCGCCGTGTTGGAAGACGTCAAGCGCGGGATTGCGCAGCTTCGCGCAACCGACCTTGGTTACGACGCGGGGACGCTACAGATCGTAGTCAACCGCATGGACGATGCGGACTGGGAAAACAACTGGAAAGCCTACTATAAACCGATCGAAATCGGCAAACGGTTCTATGTGCTGCCCTGCTGGATTGAAGAAACCGCGCCGGACAATCGCGTGACGCTCAAGCTCGACCCCGGCGTGGCGTTCGGCACGGGCGAGCATCACACCACACGCATGTGCCTCGAGCTGCTTGAAACCGTGGTCAAACCTGGCGACGACATGCTCGACCTCGGTTGCGGCAGCGGGATTCTCTCGGTTGCGTCTGTCTTGCTGGGCGCCAAACACGCCGTCGCGGTGGATATCGACCCCGTGGCAGAGCACGTCGCCCTCGAAAACGCGGCGATGAACGGCGTTTCTCCCGCGCAATACGACGTGCGCATCGGTGACTTGCTCTCGGATGAAGCATTGCAAAATCGCATACGCAAGGGCTACGACGTGGTCGCCGCAAACATCGTCGCGGGCGTGATCATCGCCATCGCGCCGTTTGCCAAGACCTGCTGTAAGCCGGGCGCACCGTTCATCGTCTCCGGCATCATCGACGAGCGGGAGGATGAGGTCAAGCAGGCGCTCGTCCGCGCGGGCTTCACGGTTGAGGATATTTTACGCAGCGAAGGCTGGGTTGCCATGCTGCTTCGCGCGTAACGGCGCACGAGTTTTAGATGCGGGCGGATGATATCCGCCCCTACAAAGATTTTCGTAAATTATAAAGGGATTTTTCATGCGCAGATTTTTTTGCGACAACATCACAGCCGCCACCGCCACAATCTCGGGTGACGACGCGCACCACATCTCCCGCGTGCTCCGCATGAAAGCGGGGGATGCGCTCTCGCTCTGCGACGGCGCGGGGAATGAACTTGACGCGGTGATCACCTCCGTCTCACCGGAGGCGGTCGTCTGCGTGCTCGGCGAAAAACACGCGAGCGCGGCGGAAAGCCCCGTAAAAGTCACGCTGTTTCAATGCCTGCCCAAGACGGGTAAGATGGAGCTGATCGTGCAAAAATGCACAGAGCTCGGCGTGTTTGCCATCGTTCCGGTAAACTCCGCGCGCTGCGTGGTGGTGCCGGGCAAGGACTACGACAAGAAGCGCGAGCGATATAACCGCGTTGCCTTGGAGGCGGCAAAGCAGAGCCACCGGGCGATGGTGCCGCTGGTTTTGCCGCTCACGGAAATCAAAAAGATCGACGTAAAATCGTTCGACCTGTTTCTGGTCGCCTATGAGGATGAAACCGCCGTCTCGCTCAAGCAGGCGCTCCGCGCGGGGAACGCGCCTGACAGCATCGCGCTGCTAATCGGTCCTGAAGGCGGGCTGGAGATGGGCGAGGTTGCGCAGCTGGTGAAAGCGGGCGCTGTGAGCGTTTCGCTCGGAAAGCGCATTCTCCGCACGGAGACCGCCGGCATGGCGATGCTCGCGCAGACGCTCTATGAGGTCGAGGAATGAAAAGATCAACATGCTTCCTCTCGCACGAGCAGCTTGAGGTATACATATGAAAGTAGCCTTAACCACGCTTGGCTGCAAGGTGAACCACTATGAAACAGAGGCCATGCGCGAGCTGTTTGTGCAGGATGGCTGGGAGATCGTCGAGTTCTCCGATCTCGCGGACGTCTACGTGATCAACACCTGCACGGTGACGCAAACAAGCGACACAAAATCCCGCCAGATGATCGCCCGCGCGCACCGGATGAATCCAAACGCGCTCGTCGTCGCCGTCGGCTGCTACGCGCAGACCGCGCCGGAGGCGGTCGCCTCGCTTGAGGGTGTGGGTCTTGTGATCGGCACCAGCGGGCGAAAGGAGATCGTTCTGCGCGTCAACGACGCGCTTGCTTCCAAATCGGACGAAGCGTATATCTCGCCGCTGTATGAGATGCACGAGTTTGAGCCGCTCTCCGCCGTGCGCGATTCGCGCACCAGAGCGACGCTCAAGATTCAGGACGGCTGCGTCAACTTCTGCTCCTATTGCATCATTCCCTTTGCGCGCGGGCCGCTGCGCTCCCGCCCGATTGATGAGATTTCAAGCGAGGTTGCGCGGCTTGCCGACGAGGGATATCGGGAGATCGTGCTTACGGGCATCCATCTCGCGAGCTACGGGCGCGACCTTGCGAACGAGAAAACAACCCTGCTCGACGCAATCTCCCGCGCAAGCAAGCCCGAAGGCATTCGCCGCATACGCCTTGGCTCTCTTGAGCCGCTGTTTGTTACGGAGGATGTTGCAAAAGCGCTCGCGGAGAACCCGAAGATCTGCCGGCAGTTTCACCTTTCGCTTCAGAGCGGGTCAAACACGGTGCTCAAGCGCATGAACCGCAGGTATTCGGCGGAGGAGTATCTGGCCGCGCTTGCGCTCCTGCGCCAATACATGCCGGATTGCGCAATCACCACGGACGTGATCGCTGGCTTTCCCGGCGAGACGGAGACAGAGCACGCCGAGACGCTCGCGTTTTGCAAACGGGCGAAGTTTGCGCGGATGCACGTGTTTCCCTTTTCTTTGCGCAAAGGAACCAAGGCGGAGAGCCTGCCTAGTCATCTGCCGAAATCCATCAAGGACGCGCGGGCAAAGGAGCTCATCCACCTCGGCAAAGAACTCACGCATGCGTATCTCGCGAAGCAGATCGGGAGCGTTGTTGAGGTGCTGGCCGAAAGCGACGGCGCGGGCTACAGTGGCAACTACATCCGCGTGAAGACCTCGACGCCGGAGGGCGAGATCGTCCGCATTCGCATCGAAGGCTTTGAGGGTGAAACGGCGTTTGGCACAAGGCTTGGCTAAGCCACGCGCGTCATCGTAAAAATGTTGCAACGCGCGCAAAGCGATTGCTTTTCCAGATACAAACGGGGTAAAATAGGACAAAGGAGTTGAGAAAATGAGCAACTGCATCTTTTGCAAAATCGTCGCGGGGGAAGTCCCCTCGAGAAAAGTCTATGAGGACGACGTAGTGGTCGCCATCCACGATATCGAGCCGCAGTCGCCCGTGCATGTACTCGTCGTGCCCAAGAAACATATCGTGGGCGTCAACGAGCTCGCAGCGGAGGATGAGGCCATCGTCGGCCACGCCTACGCCGTCATCAGCAAGCTTGTCAAGGAGCTCAAGGTGGACGAAACCGGCTATCGCGTGGTCGTAAACAGCGGCAGAGACGGGCAGCAGAGCGTACCGCATCTGCATTTTCATATCCTTGGCGGGAGATTGCTCGCCTGGCCTCCGGGTTGATCCGACATATTGTTCCAAACAGGGGGAGGGTGAGAACGCTCCTCCTGATTTTTTATTGACCAGCAGTTGAGAAAACGCGGCTAAAATATGGCCAATGCGCGAAATCAATCATACGGCAAAAGAAAACGCAACGGCGGAGCGAAAAGTGTGATACGATAGGATATCGACACACGAGAGGAAACACTCCCGCATGCCATTGACCCTAGGAACGCGCCTGCTGCGCATGCAGCTGCGGCTGACAAAACCCATCGCGCGGTTTGCGACCATTGAAGACGCGAGAAAAGCGCAGGATCAGCTGGGCCGCATGACGGCTGAAATGCTCAAGACGAAAGTCGGCTTCAAGCCGGTTGGGTTTGAACGCTTTACCGCCTGCTTTGCCGTTTCCGCCGGTTGCAAAGAGCCTTGCGACCGCGTGATATTATATCTGCACGGGGGCGGCTACACCGCCGGCGGGCTGGACTATGCAAAGGGATTTGGCGCGCTGCTCTCTGCCAACACCGGACTCTCCGTGCTCTGCGCGGCCTATCGGCTCGCGCCGGAGCATAAGTTTCCCGCCGCGCAGGACGACGCGATGGAGGCCTATCAGTATCTGCTCAATTCCGGCTTTCTGCCGGAGCAGATCGCGCTGGTCGGCGAGAGCGCTGGCGGCGGGCTGGCACTGAGCCTGTCTCTTCGCCTGCGGGACGAGGGAAAACCCCTGCCCGCCTGCATCGTCGCCATTTCGCCCTGGGCGGACTTAACGCTCTCGGGTGCCTCCTATAGCAACAACGTGCGCATCGACCCGACTTTGATCCGCGAATCGCTAGCGTATTACGTAATCGCCTACGCCGCGGGGCACGAGGACGAGGCGTATGTTTCCCCCGTGCTGGGAGATTTCACCGGCTTTCCGCCGACGCTGCTCTTCGCGGGCAGCGACGAAATCCTGCTCTCGGACGCAAAGACCGTGCATAAGCTGCTCAGGAAAGCGGGCGCGGAGAGTAAGCTTGTCATCGGAGAAGGCATGTGGCATGTTTACCCCGTTTACGGCACGCCGGAGGGCAAGGCTGCGCTTGAGGAGATGTCTGTGTTCATCCGCTCCCGTCTGGGACTTGTTTTGCAGAATTCCGCGGAGGAAGCGATCGACCCCGTGTAAACGAAAAAGGACATACTATGGCAAAGAACACCAAACCGGCCAAGTGGATGAAGCTAGACAACGCGGCTCTCATCTATCCGGCTACGATGAACCGCAGTTGGACCGCGCTCTTTCGCCTCTCAGCCACGCTGACGGAACCCATCGACGAAGATATTTTGGAGGTTGCGCAGAAGCGCACGCTGCGCCGCCTGCCTTGGTTTGCCTACAAACTCAAGCGCGGGCTGTTCTGGTTCTACCTGGAGCATAGCGATGATCTGCCCAAGATCGAGAAGGACGTTGCAAACCCTTGTGTACGCATGCGCCTGAGCGAGAACGACGGCTTTTGCATGCGCGTGCGCTATTACAACAGCCGCATCGCGGTAGAGTTTTTTCACGTGCTCACAGACGGCACGGGCGGGCAGGTGTTTTTGCAGACGCTGGTTGCCGAATACCTGCGCTTGAAATACGGCGCGAATATCCCAAGAGGGGATAAGATACTCGACTGCTCCGAGGCGCCCAAGCCTGCGGAGGCGGAGGACAGCTTTGCCGTCTATTCCGGCAAGATCACGCAGTCCCGCAAAGAGGTGAAGGCCTATCACATCAAGGGCACGGACGAGCGCAACGGCTTTGTCCACATCATCACAGGCACGATGAACGCGGACGACGTGCTCGCCAAAGCGCGCGAAAAGGGCGTGAGCGCGACGGTTTATCTCACCGCGGCGTTGATTCTCTCCGTCGACGCCATTCAGCGCAGAAAGGTGCCGCGCCTTCATCATTACAAGCCCGTCAAGGTTTCGGTTCCGGTCAACCTGAGAAACGTTTTTCCCAGCAAGACGCTGAGAAACTTTGCAAACTACGTCAACCCCGGCATCGACCCGCGGCTGGGCGAATATACCTTTGACGAGACGCTCAACATCGTGCATCACACGCTCGCGATGGAGGTTACCGAAAAGCTGCTTAACGTCAAGATCACCACCAATGTTCGATCCGAAAAGAACACCGTGCTGCGGTTAACCCCGCTTTTTATCAAGAACATGGCGCTCAAATACGTCTATTCGCAGGTGGGCGACGTGCTGTCCTCCACCACGATCAGCAATCTCGGCGTAGCACAGCTGCCCGACGAGATGAGCCGGTATGTGCGGCGTATGGACTTTATCTTAGGCCCGCTGGCGGACAATCGCGTTTGCAGCGCGGCGCTGACGTATAACGGGAGGCTGCGCATCAACTTCACGCGCACGATCACGGAGCCATGGCTGGAGCGCGAGTTTTTCACGCGGCTTGTCAGGCTTGGCATTCCTGTAAAGATCGAGAGCAATCAGCAGGAGTAAATTAGATCGCTCTGAGAATTCACTTATAAGATCGAGAGCAATCAGCAGGAATAGAGATGATCGCTCTGCGAAATCACTTATAAGATCGAGAACAATCAGCAGAAATAAAAAGAATGCTCTGCGTAATCGCTTATGAGATCGAGAACAATCAGGAGAAATTGAGAAGTATGCTCTGCGTAATCACTTATAAGATCGAGAGCAATCAGCAGAAAAAATCCAACCATCCATTCAGATAGAAATGCGCAGATTTGCGGAGGAAAATGATGTATGAGCTATTGTGTCAACTGCGGCGTTGAGCTGCAAAAGAGTGAGCCGCGCTGCCCGCTCTGCGGAACGGAAGTAATCAACCCGAACGAACTGCTGGAAGAGAAGCCCATCCGCCCGTATCCGTCGCATGTCGAGCATCTCGACCGATCGGTCGACCGGCGCTATATCGCCTCCTTTGTTTCGCTGCTGCTGCTCATCCCGTTGTTTACAACCATGCTGGCCAATGTGCTGGTGAGCCGGCAACTCACGTGGAGCTATCTCGTGCTTGGCGGCGAGCTGGTGGCTTTCACCGTGTTCCTGCTGCCGATGATCGCGCGCATGCCAAAGGTCTTATACATGGTCATAGACACGCTTGCGGTCTGCGTGCTGTTGCTGCTCATCCGCGTGCTGACGCAGAGCAGCTGGGACTGGCTGCTGCTGCTCGGGTTTCCGATTACGGTGCTCTCCGCGCTGATGTGCTGGTTTTTCTCGGTAATGGCTTCCAAAAAGTGTCGCATCCCGGTTCTGATCCGCTTTTCTTTTGCGCTGGCATGCGTGGGGCTGCTAGTGGTCGCCATCGAGTTTTTCATCGGGCTGCATTTGCAGCGGATCGCGTGGCCGACGTGGTCGCTTTACGTGCTCTTTCCCTGCCTCGTGCTCGCGAGCTCGCTGCTGATCTTAAACCGCAGAGCCAAGGTGAAAGAAGAGATTAAGAAGAGGTTTTACTTTTAACATATTTCAGCTTTATGGGGGTTGTTCGCAGGAACAGCCCCTTTTTTGCGCCAACAGGAGCGTTCATCATGCGGGTGTTTAGTAAGGGGCAGAGATAAGCGAAAGAGAAGTTGGAGCAAAGCAAAACCCCGCGGCGTTGCGGGGTTTTGGTGTATTGTGAAAATAAGCGATGATGCCGTAAGGCGCCGGGTTCCTATACTTAAGAATCATCTTTGACGGCAAATTGCGGGTTTTGAATTCTAAACAAAACGAGGAAGCCAAACTACTAGAAAAAGATGAAACAACAAACGACTTTGTTGTGGTCGATACAACTGATATAATTAGTTATCGATGATTTACTGGAAACTATTAATAAAGCAAGCAGGAAAACTATATCGTCAAGAATGAAGTGTTCGAAGGAGTAATTATGATGATTGATGAACTAAAATACGAAGCTCTTTTGAACACGGAAGAAATTCGAAGAAGAATAGAGAAATTTGAATCCCTAGATCTTTCATTTACAAGTTCAGAACAAATATTGAGTGCGATTCTTGATATATTTAGTGTTGAGGATGAGGGAAAAAAGACGTTTATATTTGAATACGTTTTAACAACAATGTCTAATCATGAACGTTTTTATAGGGTAAGAAAACTGGATAGCTTCCCCCAAAATCGAGCTCCATGCGAAGCAGATTTTTGGAATCATCCCGAAGCACCTATAAACAGGTTCAATAGGGCAGGTGAAAAAGTCCTTTATGCTTCGAAGGATGTTGAAACACCTCTACAAGAATTACGAGTTGGGAAAAGCGAACCCTTCATTCTCATTGAGTACATAAACACACTTCCTCTCATATTATGTCCATCGGAGATAAGCAACCGATATAGTGATAAAAAACCCATAAGTGAAGCATTGGGGATGCTAAACAACTTTATTACTAGTCTTGCCAGAATCAATGTTGGCGAAAATGAGCGTTATAAATATAAAGCTACTCGTGCTCTTGCCGACCTCTTATATATGCTGACTGATAGCTTAGAAGAAACGCTTGATGGTATTTTCTATGTCTCGGTTCACACGGGTGAGATGAAAAACATAGCAATCAAAGGAAAAAAGCTAAACAAATTGATGATCAATAATATGTGGGTTGCTAGTAGAAATGAATTAAATACAATAAACCTCTACAAACAGATATTTATTGAGTCAGGTACAATTCGATGCGAGAAGGTCTCGCTGTCATCTATTGAGCACTTCGCTAGAAACATCTCCCTTATTCCCTATTGAGTTCACCGAAATACAGTTTATTATGCAATTGGGCAATCTAACTCCGCAAGACACAAGAAAGACCCTTTCGGTTCTTTTCTTTGTCTCTTAGTAAGTTTTACAACCCCTTCAACCCACTCGTCTCCAGCTTGTCATACCCGCTCAAAAACGCATACAGCTTCTGTGCGATCTGGTGCACGCCGCCCGCGCTGTTGCTCTCGATATTCAGCGGCATGAGCGGATCGTGCAGCGACATGCGAAGCAAAAACCACCCGTCGCCCTCGCCCGCGCCAAATGACACGCGAAGCCCTTCGTAGTTCTCCTTTGCCACGTCCCACTTCTCTTTTGCCGCATAGGCGGCAAGGTCTTTGAGCACGCCGCTGCCATACGCCGCAAACTCGGGAATGAGGATATTCATGCGCACCTCGACGCTCTCCTGCGGCTCCGCAAGCGAATCGATCAGCGAAAACAGCGTGCGGTTCTCCTTCTTGAGCTGCGCCATCTTGATGAGCAGCTTGGTGATCAAATAAGCGCCGTCGTCAAGGAAGTAGTTTTCCTTCAGCGCCCCGTGCCCGCTGGTCTCGATGGCGAGCTGGCTGTCGCGGCCGGCCTTGTTGATGCGGATGGACTCGCTGATGACGTTTTTATACCCGCGCTTAAAGCGGTGATGCACGCCGCCATTCTGCGCGATAAACGCGGCAAGGCCGCTTGAGGTAATCGAGTCCGTGACGATGGTCGTGCCCGGGTGCTCCTCGAGCAGCACGGCGGAGATGAGCGCGATCAAACGGTTTCTATTGATCTCCTTGCCGTCGTTTGCCACCGCGCCCGCGCGATCCACATCGGTATCAAATATGATGCCCATATCGGCTTTGTTACGCAGCACGCACTGCGCGATGGAGTCCATCGCCGCCTTGTCCTCGGGGTTTGGCTGATGGTTGGGGAAATGCCCGTCGGGCTCGAGAAACTGGCTGCCGGTCGTATCCGCGCCCAGCGGCTGCAGCACGCGATCCACAAAAAAACCGCCCGCGCCGTTGCCCGCGTCCACCACGATGCGAAACCCCTTGAGCGGATGGTCATAATCCGCGGCGTTGACCCCGCTGCGAATGCGCTCAACGAGCCCCGCGGCATAGACACAGAGAAAATCGACCCGCGTGAGCACGCCTCGCTCCACGGCGGGGATAAACGCGTTTGCCTCGGCGCTGGCCAGGATGGCGGCGATGTCGCTCTTCTCCAGCCCGCCGTCCTTCGTGAAAAACTTCATGCCGTTGCGGTTCCAGGGCAGGTGGCTCGCGGTGAGCATGATAGCTCCATCGTATGCATAGCCCGGTGTCACGGTGCTCATAAACATAGACGGCGTGCTGGCAAGGCCGAAGGACGCAAGATCCGCGCCCATAGAGACGATTGCTTCCGCTGCGGCGTCGAGCAGCGCCTCGCCGGAGAGGCGGGAGTCCCGCCCGATGGAGAGCCTCAGCTCGCTCTTGCCCGTGCGCTCCTGCAAAAACAGCACAAACGCCTTTGCGATGTTCATGACAGCCTCCGTGCTCAGCGTCACCGGCTGGCCTTCAATGCCCTCCATGGCAACGCCGCGGATGTCACTGCCGTTTTGCAGCTTTCGATAGTCGATTCCCATTCGATACCCCGCTTTCCGATCGTGTTTGCCCGAACGCAAACGGCGCGGCCTGCGCAGCCTGCCAGCGAGCGTTTCTAATAATTATACACAGTTATTGTCGCATCCCGTTTCGTGTTTGTCAATTCCGCACGGGTTCCGGGCTCCGGATAAACCCGCTCTTTTACCGCGCGGAAAAACATGGTATCCTAATAGCGGGAAGTAAGTTTTATCCCATCCGGCTGCGTAGATGAACAGGAAAGCCGATTTGAGGAAGAACACGAGAGGGGCAAAGGGCGGCAACCATGCGAATCGGACTGCTCGGCGGCACATTTAACCCCATCCACCGCGCGCATGTGCAGATGGCGCAGATTGCGCGGGACGAAGCCGCGCTGGATCTGGTGCTGCTCATGCCTGCCGCCGACCCGCCGCATAAGCCCGTGGACGGCGAGGTGCCCGCAAGCGTCCGCCTCTGGCTTGCGCAGCTCGCGATTTTCGGCGAGGCGCGCATGGAGGTGAGCGACGCGGAGATCCTCCGCGGGGGAAAGAGCTATACGCTACTCACCTTGCAGGAGCTTGTCCTGCGCTGTCCCGAAGCGGAGCTGTTCCTGATCATCGGCAGCGATATGCTCAGCGACCTGCCAAACTGGTATCACCCCGAAGAGGTGCTCAAGATGGCAAGCGTGCTGTGCGTGCCGCGCGTGGGCATCGATCAGGACGACGAGCAGACCGCACAAATGCTGCGGGAACGGTACGGCGCAAGTGTGCGCCTGCTTTCCGCCAAGGCGGATGTCATCTCGTCTACCGATATTCGAGCGCGCTTGTCTGCCGGGCTTCCGGTGGAGGGCATGCTGTCGGATCTGGTGGAACAGGCCGTCTACGAGAGCGGCGACTATTTTCCGCAAGAGGTGCGCGCGCTGCAGGAGAAATGCCGCGCGGCGCTTTCCCCGAAGCGGTATCATCACGTTTGCGGCACCATGCGCGCGGCGGCAGCGCTCGCGGTGTTCTGGCGGCAGGATGCGCAAAAAGCGCGGATTGCAGCGCTGCTGCATGACTGCGCAAAGTGCCTCGATCTGCTCTCGCAGGAGGTGCTCTCCGGCGACGAGACGGGGATAGCCCCCGTCCATCATGCGTTTGCGGGCGCGGTTGTGGCCAGGATGGAATACGGCATTACGGATGATGCGATTCTCGGCGCAATCCGGCGGCACACGACCGGAGACTGGGGCATGACGGACTTTGACGCGCTGATTTTCTCGGCGGATCTCATCGAGCCCACGCGCTCGTTTTCCGGCGTGGAGGATGACCGCGCGCGCGTCACGGAGGACATCGACGGCTATATGCGCTATGCGCTCCGGCGCGTGGCACAGCTGGTCGCGGAAAAGGGAAGGCAGGCGCACCCTGCATCGGCGCGGGCGATGGCCTGGTATGCGGCAAAGCAGCGCGGCGCGCGAGAAGCGATCATGAAACCAACACAGACAAACAACGACACGGAGGAATACAATTGAACGAAACCATCAAGCAAAAGGCGCTGGGCGTCTGCGAAGTGCTCTACAACAAGAAAGCACTCGACATCGTCGCCATCCACGTAGCGGATAAAACCATCGTTGCGGACTGGTTCATCATCTGCAGCGGCAGAGCCGTGCAGCAGGTCAAGTCGCTTGCCGACGAGGTGGATCACAAGGCGGAGGAGCTCGGCCTTACCCTGCGCCGCAGTGAGGGCTACGGCGAGGGAAAATGGGTCGTGCTGGACTTTGCGGACATTCTTGTGCATATCTTCTATCCCGATGAGCGCAAGTATTACAACATGGAGCGCCTCTGGGACGAGGACGACAGCGCCATTCGCTATTCGCTGCTCAGAGAGGAAGAAGAGCGCGAGGCCGCCCGTTTGAAAAAAGAGCAGGGCGCAAAAGAATAATCCCCGTTTGAATGGCTAGCACATAGTCCGGCAAAAGACAGGCAGACGCGGGAGCAACAGCAGCCTACGAAGGACTACACTTATTCCGACACGGTACCCCCGAAACTCATTTATTTGAAGGAGGAGGCACGCAATATGGAAGAGCATGAACTTCGGACGATTTTGCAGCGTTTTGCGGGCTCCGGCTGGGAGCTGATCGCCGCCCCCGCAACCGATTACCTGAACGGAGAGGATTGCACCGATCGCCTGATTTCCGCCGTAGAGCAGGCAAATGAGGAGTGCGGCAGCTGTGGCTGCGAGTATGATGCGTTGTATGTGAGGCTTCTGGAATTGAAAAACGCGTTGTAACGGGAAATGGGACGCGACCCGTCGATGGCAGTCGGCGGGTTTTTTTGACAGAACATTCATACAGACTTCATGCGCCGGACACAAGTGTTTTATAAGATCGAATTGTATTTACAAGGCGCGTTGCGCGTTGGAATGCTTAATGGCCTGATCGGACACATATGAACGGCACAAGGAGTGTGTATACAAAATGAAACCATACTTAATGAAGCGTGTTTTTCCGCTTGCCATAGCGCTGGTGTTGCTGCTTGCCGCGGGCTGCGGCAAGTCACCCGCGCGAGGCGCAGCGCAGGCGATTGAAACAAGCATCGTCTCCGCTGAAGAGGATGCCGCGCAAAGCGGCACGGAGGACGCGACGCACAGCAGCCTCTATTTGGTAGACGGTGAGAGCGATGAATCCGATAGCGGCGTTTACGCTTCGGACGAGGCATACGAAAACGCGGTGCTCGTGCAAAACGCGGGCGTGCTCGTCATGACGAGCGCGGACATCAATAAAATCGGGGATGCGTCCGGCGACGCATCCGGCGGGCAAAACGCAGCCATCGCGGTGCTCGGCGGCTCAGAGATGACACTCGAGCAGAGCAACGTTACCACCAATGCAACGGGTGGCATCGGGCTGTATGTTTCCGGCGCTGGCTCTGTCATGACGATTCTGGACAGCGCGATCTACACCGCGGGAGAAGCTTCGCCCGCGCTCGTCGTGACGGACGGCGCCTTGGCGAGTATGCGGGGCGGAACGCTGGCGACAGAAGGCGGTGATGCGCCTTGTATCCTGCTCTCCGGCGGCAGCGCGCTGCTCTATGGGGTTAAGCTCTCGACGGCGGGCGAAGCGCAGCTGCACGTGCTTTCCGGCGAGAATGCGCTCACGCTTGATCAGACCGCTGTGCAAACAGATCCGGTCTTTGCGGAGGAGTGTTCGTTGCTGCTCCGGCTTCAAAACGGCGCATCGTTTACCGGTGCGCTCGGCGGCTCTCTGCCCGCCAAGGCGAGCCTTTGGCTGGACGCTTCGAGCACGCTTGCGCTCAATGCGGAAACGTACCTCGCGGTGTTTGTCAACGCAGATGCGGCGCATGCCAATATTCAGTCAAACGGCTTCAATCTCTACTATGACTCCAACGCGCCGGAGAATGCTTATCTCGGCGGGCAGTCTTTCATGCTGCCGGGCGGCGGATTTTTAGCACCGATCATCTAAGCTTAGGGAGCGCGTTTCGCTGTGTAAGCACTCGCTTTTTGCCTGCGCATGTGGTATAATCAAGCCCCAAAATAGAAAACGAATCCGCGCATGCGGGAAAGGGGATGGAAAGCTATGACCGGAGCGGAACGCGCGGAATTTCGCAGGCTCGCCAACGGGCTCAAGCCGATTTTTCAGATCGGCAAGGAGGGAGTCGGCGAGAATCTGATCAAAAGCGTAGACGAGGCGCTGGACAAGCGTGAGCTCATCAAGCTCGCGGTGCTGGAGACGAGCGCGCTCTCCTTAAAAGATGCTTCGAGCATGCTGGCGCAGGCGGTTCAGGCAGAGATCATTCAGAGCATCGGCAGAAAATTCGTCCTCTACCGAAAGAAGCCGGAAGAGAAATAGGGCAGCAACCGTAGTAAACGCGGAAGATAAGAGCTGCGACAAAAAAACAGCAAAGACAGCAAAGCAAAAAGACCGGGTTTTTCGCCCGATCTTTTTTATGTGGCCATGTGTTTTTCTAAGGGAACCAAAAGCGCGATCAGCCGCTTTAAAACAGCTTAAATACCGTCAGGTTAAACCATGTATAACCCAGATCGAAATACGGAATCCATTGCAGCGTCATCGCAACGCCCGCCACTACCCAGAGCAGCAGCAGGCTCACCAGAATCAGCATCACGATGGAGAAGGCATGACCCGAACGGCCCCTTTCTTTTTTTCGATAGGGATCGTCAAATATTTCGTCCCGAACGCTTTCTTTGTGGGCGCGCTCTTTCGGTTTTTGCCCACGGTCGGGGGCTTTTGGCTCTTCCGGCGCGCGCGGCATGGTCTTTTCCTGCTCTGTACGCCAGGCAAGCGGATCCGGCTGCGCGTCTCTCGGCGGCTCGGGTTCGGGCCTTGGCACGTTCCAAAAAGCCGACGCCGGGTCTTCGGGTGCTGCCGTCGGGCTTGATGCCGAGGAAGGGCTAAATGCGGTGCTGCCGATGCCCAGATCCAGCTCGTTTTCAATGGTGCGCATATCGGTGCTGATCTGCGCATAGGTGGAGATATTCTTCTCGATCAGGTCGCCAAACCAGAGGCTCCAGCCGTCGTCCTCCTGCTGCTGCTGCACGATGGCGACAAACTGCCCGAAGGTTTGTCGCGCGGCTTCGCGCGCGAGCTCTCTGTCCCCCGTGCGCTCATACGCGCGCTGATAGACCGCGCTGCCGTAAGCTGCGACGAGCTCCTTCACGGCTTCCTTTTCGCCGCGACGAATGCGACGGACCAACTCTGATAGCTGCATGCCTGAGGTGCTCCCCCTTCAAGATGAATTATTATACCACGCTTTTATGCGACTGAAAAGAGCGGCGGCTATTCTTGCGGGAAGCGATGCGCGCCAAAGCGCGTCGTGTTGCGGTTCCCCGCGCAAGAATCATGATAGTTAGCGAACGATCAAACGATCCGGATGCGCGGCCCGCCCGCGCGGCTGACGGATACGCTGCGCCAAGAATATGCGTTGCGTGGGCGCGGTAAAGCTGCGCTTATGTGCAGTTGCCTTCCGGCCGATTCAGATTGTTTCATCGCTTTCTTCGCACATCCCGGCGGTGTCGCAGATCTCGTCTCCATCATCCATCGGGGCAGTTGTCAAGCCGTCATCCGCGCGCTTGAGCGGTGCGGAGAAGAAGCACACCGCGTCTTTTCCGCTGCGCTTGACCTGATAGAGCGCCTCGTCCGCTGCGCGATAGAGCTTTTCAAACGTTTCCCCGTCGCGCTCATACACAGCGATGCCGACGCTGACGGAAACAGGTATCTGTATCTTTCTGCTGAGTATCCGCATTTCCTCGCGCAGCGCCTCTGCCTTGTCCTGCGCCACGCCGTCCTGTCCGATGTTTTTGATGAACACCATATACTCGTCTCCACCGATGCGGGAGAGATAGTCGCCCGCGCGGAACAGCCTGCGCATCGCCGCTGCAAACGAGACGAGCAGCGTGTCCCCCTTCGCGTGGCCGAGCGTGTCGTTGACGGCTTTGAAGTTGTCAAAGTCCATCATCAGCAGCGCGTGTTTGCCGCCAAGACCCTCGCCTTGCAAAAAGCCTGTGACGTTTCGTTCCATCGCGCCTCGATTGAGCAGCCCCGTGAGCGGCTCGCTGTCCGCCTGGCGAATCAGCCGCTGCAGAGACTGCTTTTGCCGATGGATATCCACGATTTTGCCCACGAGCTGCACCGCGTGCCCGCTCTGATCGTAGACAGAGAAGATCTCCACGCGCTTCCAGCGCACGACGCCGCGTGAGTTGGTCATGCGAAGCTCTTCCCGCGCCTCCGATTCCCCGGCACGCAGCTGATTGATGAGTCGCGTAAACACCTGCCGATCCAGATCAAAAAAGAGATCCGAGCAGTTTTCCAAATCGTCTGTCGTACAAACAGGCGGCGAAAACCCGAACATGTCTTCAAAGCTATCGTTAAACGAGATCTCGCCCGTGTCCAGACTTATTTGGAACAGCACCTCGTTGGTAAGCCGCGTAATCAGCTGATATCGCTGCGCGCTCTGCAGCAGCAGATCTTTATCCGCCTCCAGCGTCGCCACAGTGGCGCGCTCATGCCGATACGCCTGCGTCGACATGGCGACGCCCACGAGCAGAATGATGAACAGCATGCCGATCTGCTGCATACCGACCTGGCGCGCAATCGTATCCGCCACATCGCCGGAAGCAACGGAGAAGACAAACCAATCGTATTTGAGCAAGCGTTCGCAAACGGCATAGTAGCTCTTGCCGGACGCGTTGAAGCGAAACGTGACGTATTGATCCTGGCGCAAAACCGTCTTCAGGTCGTCCACCGTTATGCCCCGATTGAGCGCCTGGTCGTTGATGAATGTCTGAATCTGATCGCCCGGCTTGACGATGCTTTCGCCCCGCTCGACAAACAGCACCGTGCCTTTGTAGTCGCAAACAAACGAGTTGGCGCGCCCCTCATAGGCGAGCGTATGCAGCTGGTCTGCGAAATTTTGATTGCCCAGCGTGGCAAACAGCACCCCGTTTGCGCCGGATCGCGGGTTGACGTGCGCGGAGATGAGCACATTCGCTCGCCCGTCTTCCTTTTTTTGCGAGCACATGGTGACGACGGTCTCTCCCGAGAGGCTGCGCGAAAACCAGTCCAGCTCGCTGACGTTTTGATGCAGCTGGTCGCTGTAGTAAAGTTTTCCGTTCTTGTCCGCAAAGCCGATCTCCACATCTGCCGCGCTCTGCCGCAGCTCTGTGCGCAGTGACTCAACCAGCGTATTGGGTCCCGTGTCCGCGTCGTAGTGCGCAATGAGCTGCACGCGCGTGGCTAGAAGGCCAACGTATTGCTCCAGCGAGATGCACTGCTGCCGCGTCGAATCTCTGAGAACCTGATAGGTTCCTTTGCGCAGCTCGTTTGTCATCTGCCCTTGCGTGACAAAAAACGTAATCAAAAGCACGCCTGCCGCAAACAGCGGAAAGCCGAAATAACGCAGGATATCTTTCAGGGTGTCGCTCCTCTTTTCGCCCTGCTGCACAATCTCCCGCCCTTCTTGTGATTACTGTTTGAAGGAAATCTTTGATCGATTCGCTGTATTAGAGTGTGTTTCTAAAAGCACGGT
>DNFZ01000262.1 GCA_003486785.1 Clostridiales bacterium
AATAGCATGAAACGCCAGAATCCAAGTGATTTGAAATATGTATTTTGTATAGGAGCAGCCCGTTATGATGAACCTGCGGCTTGTAAATATCGGCTTTGGTAATATCGTCTCTGCAGATCGTCTGATCGCAATTGTCAGCCCCGAGAGCGCGCCCATCAAGCGCATCATCCAGGAAGCACGCGAAAGCGGACGTCTCATCGACGGAACCTGCGGCAGACGTACGCGCGCTGTCGTCATCACGGACAGCGACCACGTGATACTCTCCGCCATTCAGCCGGAGACCATCGCAAACCGGCTCGATACCAAAGCGGATGAAGCCGACGAATGACCACGAAAGGAGATTACTCGCATGAAACAGAATCGAAAAGGCCTTCTTCTGGTCATATCGGGTCCGGCTGGCGTTGGTAAAGGAACCATCAACCTTTCGCTGATCTCGCGTAACAACGACATCCGCATGTCCGTCTCCGCCACAACGCGCGCACCGCGCCCAGGCGAGATCGACGGCGTGCATTATTTCTTTCAATCGGAAGAAGAGTTCCAGAACATGATCAACAACGGCGCATTCTTAGAGTATATGCGCGTATTCAACACCCATTATTACGGAACGCCGAAGAGCTTTGTTGAGCAGGAACTGGAAGAAGGGCGAAGCGTGATTTTGGAAATCGACGTGCAGGGCGCAATGCGCGTGAAAGCTGCTTATCCCGACGCGGTTTTAATCTTCATCGCGCCGCCATCTATGAGCGAGCTCAAGTCCCGTCTCATCCATCGCGGAACGGAGAGTTCTGAGGCAATCGATCGCCGCTTTGAAACGGCTTATGAAGAAATGCAACACGTCAATCGCTACGATTATGTCGTTGTCAACGATATACTTGATCTTGCTATCGCACGTACCGAACACATCATCGCGGCGGAGCGCTGCAAGGTATCGAGAAACGGCGAACTGATTGAAAAACTACAAGGAGGCAGGAGCGCATTATGATGAACTTACCGCTGAACGAACTGATCGACAAGGCAGGATGCCGCTATATGCTGGTAACCGCCGTTGCGCAAAGGGCGCGCCAATTGCAATCGGATCCGGATAAGCTCGATGGCCGCAAGCCTGTTTCCGTCGCCGTAGACGAACTCTACGCGGGTAAATTGCATCTGGAATATCCGAAGGAATTCTATCAGGACTGACAAACCCGATTTTTTTCACGGGATCGTCATTCCCGTTTCATACGACATGATATGAATTCTTGCTCAACCCGCTCTCCGGACCTGATTCGGAGCGGTGTTGGCTTGCACTGGCCCGCTTGCGGGCTGTTTGCGGTTTTGGCGATTTCGCGTCAGCAAAAACCCCATCTTTTTCCACTTTGTAAACAATCGAACAACCTGAACAGGAGGTGAACGGCATGGAGCAAACCTGCGAAGTCATCGTTGACATAGCGCACGCGAATGTGGATAGGCTTTACAGCTACATAGTACCCGATGGCATGATGGTTTCTATTGGCAGCCATGTGCTCGTGCCGTTTGGAAACGGCAACCGCCAGCGCGAGGGGTTTGTCATTCGCGTGATGGACGCACAAGCGCCCCAAGCCGAGCGCGACGAAACCCAGCCATCTCCCGCTGCGCTCAAGCCGCTGCTGCGCGTTATAGAGCCTTACCCCATCCTCACGCCGGAGCAGATCGAACTGGCGTACTGGATTCAGAAAAGCTACTTTTGCTTTTTGGTGGATGCGCTTCGTCTCATGATTCCGGCGCAGCTAAGAGGCAGCAAGGTCAAAGAAAAGATCGAGCGCACCGTTCAGCTCGCAAACCCAAACGAGGTTGAGGCACAGCTGCTCTCCCTCCTCGATAAGAGCGGCAAGCCCCGCGCGCCCAAGCAATATGAGGTGCTCGAAACCCTCAGAACCTGCGGACTTGAGATGTCTGTTTCCGATGTGCTGGCGTATGTACCGGAGGCGCAGAGCGCAATCTCTGCGCTCATTAAGCGCGGTTATCTGGTTGAGGGCGGACACGTCACCTTCCGCAGACCCAACATCAGCGCGCTGACCGCCGACAAGCAGGTCATCCTAAACGACGCGCAGAAAAGCGCGGTAGAAGCCATAGAACGCGCGATGGCAGCAAGAAGCGGCACGCTTCTGCTCCACGGCGTCACCGGCAGCGGCAAGACGGAAGTATNNCGCAGACGGTCGGCCTCTTCCAGGAGCGGTTTTCGGACGGAATCGCCGTGCTGCACAGCAGGCTCTCCGCAGGCGAACGATTTGACGAATGGCGCAGAATCAGGCTCGGCAAAGCACGCGTCGCCGTAGGCGCTCGCAGCGCGGTATTTGCGCCGATGCAGAACGTCGGTCTCATCATCGTAGACGAGGAGCACGAGGGCAGCTACCAGAGCGAGAGCGTCCCGCGCTATCATGCGCTGGATGTCGCAGCCTATCGTGCCAAACAATTCGGCTCGCCCTTGCTGCTCGGCAGCGCCACACCATCGCTTCTCTCCTACTATCGCGCACTCTCGGGGCGCTATGCGTTGCTGGAGCTGCCCGGACGCGTTCAGAATCGTCCGCTGCCTGTGGTCGAGGTTATCGACATGCGGCAGGAGTTTCAAGCGGGCAACAATGGTATTTTCAGCGGGAAACTTGCGCAATATCTCGGCGAATGTCTCGATCGCGGAC
>DNFZ01000045.1 GCA_003486785.1 Clostridiales bacterium
TAGAGCGAATCAAGCAGCAAGCCGCACTTGCGGAATAACGCAATCGTCAAAAGCATGCCGTCCGGAGTCGGGCGGCATGCTTTTATGTTGGCTTTGTTTAAAAAGCAACTGATATTCAAGACGGAAGTTTTTTTCACTCAGGTTTGCGCTAGAACATCTTCATCTCCACGCGGTCTGCAACATCCTTCTCCAGCGAGCACACGCTCAGCGCGTAATCCGGAAGGAACGCAACCCGTGTGAAGCGATAGTCGGTCTCCGCGAGAAAATTGGCGGACGTTTCGCTGACAGGCAGAACTGCAAAACTCGCGGGGGAAACGGAAAAACCTGTGCCTTCGGCTTTGAGATAGCTCTCCTTGAGCGTCCAGATGCGGAAAAAGTCATGCTCCGGCTCAGATGAGCGGGCAAGGAACGCGCGCTCATCCGGGTGAAAGAAACGCAGGGCGATGCGCTGCCAATCGAGCGGGCGAAAGTGCTCGATATCCACACCAACCGGTTGCGTTGACAGCGCCAGCACGGCATAGTCGCCTGCGTGAGAGATGTTGAACGGCTCGTTATCGGGCAGATGCGGCTTTCCGCGCCTGCCGCGTATCAGCGGAACACGGCGCGTGCGCTCGCCGAATACAGAGTAGAGCAGCAGCCCTGCAGCTAGCGTGCGCAGCGCGCTGCGCGAGTCGCCAAAGGCGCGCACACGCGCCTGACGCTCTTCATCCAGCAAAGAGATCAACTGTGCCGCGCGCGGCGCGATTTGATTGATATCGGCGGCAAATAGCTCGACCAATGGGGTAGTTCCTTTCTGCGAGTTGTTAAAAGCTTTTAGCGCAGCACCGTTTTTGTTTGCCATCTTCCGCCGCGATAGCGAAACATGAAGAACACGGCGCGGACGAACCAGTCGATCACCATGCAGTACCATACCGCTTCAAGCCCGAAATGAAACTGCTTGATGAGCAGATAGCTCAGTCCAAAGCGAACGATCCACATCGAAGAAGCGGATATGATCATAGTATAGCGCGCATCCCCGGCTGCGCGCAGCATGTTTGGAAACGCGAAGGAAACAGGCCAGATGATGCAGCAGGAGATGGCGAGCACGGGCAGCACCCGCGCGGCGATGGCATATGCCTCGGCGCTGAGCGAAAAAAAGCTGAGCGCCTCTCGTGAGAAGACTAAGATCGGCAGATTGACCGCCCACATGGAGACATATGTGATCCACAGCAGCTTCTTTGCGTAATGCTTTGCCTGCGCGTAGTCGCCCGCACCGATGCACTGGCCGACGACCGTCAGCATCGCAAGGCTCATGCCCATGCCAGGCACGATCATGATGTTGAAGATGCTGCCGATGATTGCGTTGGCGGCGATGGCGGAGGTGCCGAGCCATGCCACAAGCGTTTGCACAAGCAGTTTTCCGAAATTGAACATGCCGTTTTCAAGTCCGTTTGGCACGCCGATGGACAGAATGCTTTGCACCATCTGTTTATTGAAGCGGACGGGCAAGAGTTTTCTTAGATAGATCACATGGCCCTTTTCCCGGATCAGCAGCATCATCAGCAGCGCGGCGATAGCGCGGGAAACCGCCGTCGCGATGCCCGCGCCCAGTACGCCAAGCTGTAGTGAGTAGATCAGCAGCGCGTTGAGCGAGATGTTGACGGCGTTCATCACCAGCGAGACATACAGAGACACGCGCGAGTTGCCCATGGCGCGGAAGAGCGCGGCGCATGCGCTAAAAAGCGCTAGAAACGGAAATGAGATCGTGCTGTAGATCAAATACGTCCGCGCACTCTCTGCGACAGGCGCTGCGACTGCGCCAAAGATCAGCCGGATAAAAAAACGCGGCGCGCAGAGCAACACCGCGCCGACCACGACAGAGAAGATGAAAGAGATGTAGACCAGCTGGCGCGCGGACATGCGCGCATGATCCGCCTCGCGCCGCCCGATATACTGCGAGCAGACGACCGCGCCGCCGGTGCAGAGCGCGGAGAGGATGCTGATGATGAGAATGTTGAGCGTATCGATCAAAGACACGCCGGAAACAGCGGCCTCGCCAACTCGGGCGATCATAACGACGGCGGCCAGGCCGACCGTCATAGCCAGCAACTGCTCCAAAATGAGCGGGATGATGAGCCGCCGTAGCGCGACGCCGGAAAACATCGCCCGCTTTGCCGCAGATGTATTGTCTTCTGTTATGTGTTGTTCCAATGCTCCGCTCTATTCACAAAAGATAATACTATTTCGGTTTTCAGATGTTGTTCCAATGCTCCGCCCTACTCACAAAAGAGAATACTATTTCGGTTTTCAGATGTTGTTCTCAAATCCAACTAAATTATCAGAGTATGAAACATCCGTCAGTACTTAAACGTCTGCGCAACATCCAACACAAACACGGTCGCTCCGCCGACGGTGACGCTCAGCGGCATGGCCGCGCTGTCGATGTTGTGCGGAATACCCGAAGCGGGTACGGTGACCACTGTGCGGCGACGGGAGTGTTCGTGGATGATCGCAAGCGTTTCGTCGAGACGATCCGCTTCGACGCCGATCATGAGCGTTGAGTTGCCGCCGCGCAGAAATCCGCCCGTGCTGGCGATGCGCGTTACGCTGATGTTTTTCTCGATCAGCGCATAGGTGAGCGATTTGTGATCGTCGTTTTGCACGATAGCAAAGAGCAGTTTCATGATTGGTTCCCTCCGATCGTTGACTGATTGCCACAACACACTATTGCTTCACCCTTAGTATATCATAGCACGCGTGGATACGAGAACAGAAAAATAGACTCGCTAGCCATTGTATCGTTTCATACACGCGTGAGTACTTCTCCGGCGGGGTGCTCTGCGGGTTTTTGGCATGCAGGAAAGCGAAAAAGAACACCTTTAACCTGAGAATCTATCATCGGTAGACAAGTTTTACAGCTATAGCGGTTGAATTATTCAGTTTTTTATGAGAACATATCAACTGCATAAACGATTGAAGGCTCAAGAGCAGATGGGCCAAGCGTGCCTGGACAGGCGGGGGGAGAGCGCTATGACGCAGGGGATTGAACGATTTTTTGACGATGAGGGCAGGCTCAAGCTCTGGCCCTCCAAGCAGGCACCGCGCGAAGAGGTGTTTTGCTACCTAGCGCAAAAATTTGATCCCGGGCGCGAGTATTCTGAGCGCGAAGTAAATGCGATACTTGAGCGCTGGCATACATTTCAAGATCTCTTTATCCTTCGGCGTGGCCTTGTGGAAAGCGGCTGGCCTCTGCGCTTGCCAAACGGCAGCCGCTACTGGCGAAACCCCGAAAAGAAGGGGGATGTGGAATGAGCAGGCTGCCAAACGGCTATAGACAGGTGCGCCGTGTCGATTTGATGAACAACCGCAGAGAGGCGATGCTCGTAAACCTGCTTGCACTCGTGATTGCGGGTGCTGCCGCTGCGCTGGGCTTTGCGCTCTGTCCGCCGTTTATCGAGATTGGGATCGGTATTCATCAAATCATCGGTATTCTTCTGACCGCAACGCTTGCCATTGTTTATATGATTCTGCATGAGCTGATTCACGGTGTGTTTATGAAGGCATTTTCCGGCATCAAGCCGCGATATGGCTTTACGGGGATATACGCCTATGCGGGCAGCGACGCATTCTTTGGGCGGACACAGTATCTCATCATCGCGTTTGCGCCGGTGGTGATACTCGGCATCGTGCTCACCGTACTGACCGCGGCATTTTACGAAACGGCGTTCTGGACGCTCTATATCATACAAATTCTCAATCTCTCCGGTGCGGCGGGGGATATCTATGTCGGCTTTCTTATCGCCCGCTCCAGCAAAGATGTGCTGGTTCGCGACGCAGGCACGGATATGTCATTCTATTCAGCCAGATAACGATTACTTCATCTGATCATAAAAAAAACGGGACTGTCCTGTGAGGAACAGTCCCGTTTTGCTGTGTTTAGTATTATTCTTCCTGAGCGGGTGTGGCCTTCGTTGCGGTTGCTCTTGCCGTTGCTGACGGCGCAGCGCCCGCGGCTGTGCTTTTACGCTTGACCTCCTGCTCGGCGGAGGCCTGCGCGGCTTCGGCGTTGGCCATCGCGCTCTGATTTGCCTTGCGCTTGGCTTCCTGCGCAGCCGCCGCCTGCTTGCGCTCTTCTTCAAACAGAGCGCGGAGCATCTTCTCAAGCTTTTGCGTAAGCTCCGGGTTGTCTTTGAGGAAGACACGCGTGTTGTCGCGACCCTGTGCGATGCGCATCTCTCCGTAATTGTACCATGCACCGCTCTTTTGAATGAGTTTTTTCTCCACCGCGAGGTCGAGAATCGCGCCCTCTTTTGAAATGCCTTCGCCATAGAGCATGTCGAACTCCGCAAACTTAAACGGCGGAGCGACTTTGTTTTTGACCACCTTGACGCGCGTGCGGTTTCCGATGATGTCCGTACCGCTCTTGAGCGAATCGATACGGCGCACATCGAGGCGGACGCTGGCATAGAACTTGAGCGCTTTGCCGCCGGGCGTGGTTTCGGGATTTCCGAACATGACGCCGACCTTCTCGCGCAGCTGGTTGATGAAGA
>DNFZ01000253.1 GCA_003486785.1 Clostridiales bacterium
TTCCGTCCTGCAATCAAAGCTGAGAAACGGTCAGATCGTCGTTGAACGCCCGCATGCAAAACTCGCCAAGCTCTCCTTCTGTAGAAAAGGCGAACCCAGCGAGCTGGCAACGGAAAAATATGAGGATATCTTAAACAACCTGTGTTAATGATCGAAGTTAGGCTTTGCCGCATCACATGCGCTTGTCTGTTCAGATAGGCGTATGTTTCGTTTTCTCCGCAATGACACCCTCAACCTTCGGCCTGTGTCGCTTCCGCGGGCAGCGATTCCGGCAAAACCGCGCGCCTGCCAAACCACATTCTCCACGGCAGCTGCGAGGAGATGATGGCCGCAAACACGAGCGCGCAGCCGAGAAGCTCCCGCGCAGACAGCGTTTGCCCCAATATCGCCCAGCCGGCTAGCGCGGCAAAGACGTTTTCGGGGCTAAGCAAAAGCGACGCCGTGGTTGGCTCCACACGCCTCTGCCCCATCATTTGCAGCGTATACGCACCGCAGCCGGAGAAGAGCCCCGCATAGACGATCGGCAGCCAAGCGTCCGAAATCGCCGTGATCTGCGGCCGCTCCAGCGCCATCATCGGCACGAAGGAGAGAATCGCCACCACGGAAAACTGGATGCAGTTGAGGCGGATNNAAAAATGATCGACCAGCAAAATCTGAAATGTGAACGCAACAGCTGAGCCAAGAACGAGCATGTCTCCCCTGCTCATCGTAAAATCTCCGCGGATCGAAAGAAAATACAAGCCCGACAATGCGATGAGCACGCTGATCCACAGCATCGGATGCGGCCGCTTGCGGATGAACAATCCGAACACCGGCACGAGAACGATATAAAGAGACGTGATGAACCCCGCTTTTCCGGCGGAGGTGGTCACAAGGCCGATCTGCTGAAGATTGTTTGCGATGGTCATCACCACGCCGAGAATGATGCCCGCGCGCCAAAGCACTTTCTGATCCGTATTCTTTGATTTGATGCCTTTGTGATCGAGAATCAGCATCAGAACGCCGAGGCCGAGAGCGGCAAGCGCGCTGCGCACCGCTGTGAAGGTATAAGGCCCGACGTAGTCCATGCCCGCGCTCTGCGCGACAAAAGCAACGCCCCAGACGAGGGACGCGGAGAGCAGCATCGCGGCACCGAGCCCGTGCCCTTTGCGTTGACTGTGTGACATCGCTTTTTTACACCGTTTCCGTTTCTACTGTTTTCGGTTTTTCTGTTTTCGTTTCTACTTTCGTCTCCACTTTCATTCCGGCGCGCGTTGATCTTGTGCGATCGCTCCGGCGATGCTCGCCGCGCAGCGCAGCGCGAATGAAAAACTATTCAACGAAACATGATATCGGTTTTTGAAGAAAAGCGCAACCCCCGATTCGGTTGTGCAAAGCGAACGTTCGTGCTATGATTCATGTAACCATCGGCAAGACAACCATAGATCAATCGATAATTCAAATAACGATGCAAGGAGCGCCTGATATCATGCAGCCTTCCAAAGTTTACTTCACCAATTTGCGGACAGATTTTGAAAACACGCTTCCGGTCAAGCTCCAGCGGCTCATCCGGCGTGCGGGGGTCGAGAGCATCGATTTTCAAGACCGCTTTGTCGCCATAAAAGTCCACTTTGGCGAGCCGGGAAATCTCTCGTTTTTGCGGCCGAATTTTGCGCGCGCGGTGGCGGAAGTCATCCGCGCCAAGGGCGGCAGGCCGTTCTTGACCGACTGCAACACCCTCTACCCCGGCAGGCGAAAAAACGCGCTGGAGCATCTCGAAGCAGCCGCGGAAAACGGCTTTTCCGTCGCGTCCACCGGCTGCCAGATCATCATTGCAGACGGTCTAAAGGGGCTGGACGAAATGCTCGTGCCGCTGACTGGCACCAAATATATCAAGGAAGCGAAGATCGGCCAGGCGATCATGGACGCGGATATCTTCGTTTCACTCAACCACTTTAAGGGCCACGAGGCGACCGGCTTTGGCGGCGCGCTGAAAAACATCGGCATGGGCAGCGGCTCCCGCGCGGGCAAGATGGAGCAACACTGTGACGGCAAGCCAACCGTGATCCGCGCGCTCTGCCGCGCCTGCCGCCAGTGCATCAAGCAGTGCGCGCACGGAGCGATCCGTTATGACGAGAAGCGCATCGCCAGCATCGACCATGCGTTCTGCGTCGGCTGCGGCCGCTGCATCGGCGCATGCAACTTTGACGCGATCGAGAACAGCGGCGGCAGCAGCGAGCTGGCGCTGAGCGAAAAGATCGCCGAATATTCTCTTGCTGTGCTGCAAAACCGCCCGCATTTTCACATCAACATCGTCATACAGGTTTCCCCGAACTGCGATTGTCATTTTGAGAACGACGTGCCGATCATTCCGGACGTGGGCATGTTCGCTTCGTTTGACCCCGTCGCGCTCGATCAGGCTTGCGCGGACGCATGCAACCGCCAGCCTGTGATGCCCGGTAGCCAGCTGAGCGACAACCTCGCAAAATGCGAAAGCCACCACGATCACTTCAAGGACTCCGCGCCGCAGACAGACTGGAGCTTTACACTCGCGCATGCGCAGGCCCTGGGCATCGGAACGCGGGAATATGAACTCGTCACGGTAAAATGAAAACCGTGCTTACGCTTAAAAAAAGTGATCTTCTGCTCATCGTCCATGGCCGGGGCAACAAGCGCTGCCCCATTCAAATAACCGAAAACCCTTTGTCGCACCATCTGTTCAAACGCGTTATCTTTTGCTAGAATAATGAGTAGGAATATCGCCGCTTGAGCGGAGCAATTTGGAAAGGAACCAACAGAGATGCAGATAGATGCAAGGGGCAAGGCCTGCCCGATGCCGGTTATTCTGGCGAAGAAGGAACTCGACGGTGGCTGCAACGACCTAACGGTGCTGGTCGATAACCGCACGGCGGTAGAAAACCTAACACGGCTCGGCAACTCCGCCGGTATGACGGTCGCTTCCGGCGAGACGCTCGACGGTCAGTTTGTGCGGCTCACGGGCGAAGCAAAGCCGGTAGAGCATCCGGTGATTTCGTGCCCAACGACGGGCAACGGGTATGCGGTTTTCATCGGCAAGGACGTCGTCGGCACAGGCGAGCGCGAGCTGGGCTACAATCTGATGAAGATGGCGCTCTACACGCTCGCGCAGGGGGATAGCGTGCCCGCGCACATTCTCTTTATGAACGAAGGCGTAAAGCTGCCCGCGGGCGAGGAGCAGCAGGTGATCGACAGCCTGATAACGCTGAGCGAAAAAGGGTGCATCGTGCTGGTTTGCGGCACTTGCCTGAATTACTACGGCATTGCGGACCGGCTCAAGGTCGGCATCGTGAGCAATATGTATGATATCCTCGGCGCGATGCAGCGTGCGGACAAGGTCATTTCGCTGTAGATGGAACACTATTTTCTCTTCGCGTTTGATTCCCCGCATGCGGCGATCTCGGCGCAGCGGCTGCTTTCCGGTTGCGGCGCGGTCGTGATGCCGACGCTTCGGAGCATCACCGCCAGCTGCGGCATGTCCCTGCGCCTGCGGGATGAGGCGATTGAGCAAGCAAAAGCGATCATGCGCGCGTCGGGCATCTCCCCCGCGCTCTACCGGCTCTATCGCGTGGAGCAGGAGGGAAAAGAGACGCGGTGCAACTTGGTTGAATTTTAAAAAGTATAGCTCAACGGGACTGCCATTTCTGGACAGCCCCGTTTTCTTTATGATGGATGTGGATTTGTCAAATTAGATTTTAGCTTACACTATGTGAACGTCAATCAATACAACCCATCATCTGCCTGTATCCTCCGCAGGTTGATTGCTCTCGATTTTCACCGGAATTCCAAGTTTGATGAGTCTGGTAAAGAAAGCCCGCTCCAAGACCGGGTCGGTTATCGTTCGGGTAAAGCTGATGCGAAGCCGGCCCGCGTATGTTATCATCGCTGCGCTGACGCGATTTTTATGCAGCGGGCCTATGA
>DNFZ01000094.1 GCA_003486785.1 Clostridiales bacterium
GACATCGACGAAGGTGCATTTTCCTATTGTACAAGTTTGGCTAGCGTTACGATACAAAACGGTGTAACAAGCATCGGCTCTTCTGCATTTGATGGATGTTCTGTGCTGGCGAATATCACGATTCCAAACAGCATAACGAGCATCGGCGATTGGGCGTTTAGCGGTTGTACATCGTTAACGAGCGTCGTAATCCCAAGCAGCGTGACAGACATCGACGAAGGTGCATTTTCCTATTGTACAAGTTTGGCTAGCGTGACGATACAAAACGGTGTAACAAGCATCGGCTCTTCTGCATTTGATGGATGTTCTGTGCTGGCGAATATCACGATTCCAAACAGCATAACGAGCATCGGCGATTGGGCGTTCTCAGAATGCGAGAAGTTGACAAACGTCGCAATCCCTGACAGCGTGATAACTATTGGTGGTGCGGCATTTGCTTTGTGCAAGGCACTGGTTAGCATTACGATACCGGACAGTGTAACCAGTATCGGCGGCGGCGCGTTTTATGGCACCGCTTGGTTGAATGCGCAAATGCAAGGCGATTGGATCGAAATCAGCAATGGTGTGCAAAATGTATACGTGGGGAGCCAAACTGAAGTTATTGTACCTGAGGGGATAAAAGCATTTGATTTTTTTGATAGCCAAGTTGAGCGGGTCACAATACCAAAGGGCGTGACGAATATCGGCGATTATGCGTTTACCGGGTGCAACGCTCTGACAGGCGTCACGATACCGGAGGGCGTGACGAATATCGGCTATTATGCGTTTGCCGGGTGCGATGCGCTGAAGGACATAACAATGCCGAACAGCTTGATGAGCATTAGTGCTTATGCATTGAGCCAGTGTGATAAGCTGACGGACATCACAGTTCCGAGCAACGTAACGAGTATCGGCGATCATGCATTTTTCTACAACCCTAGCTTGCTTAGCGTAACGATACCAGACAGCGTAACCATTATCGGTTATGCAGCATTTGGTAGCTGCGATGCGCTAACCATTATCTGCACAGATGGCAGCTACGCATGGAACTATGCCGTCGAAAATGGTATCGCACATAAAGCCGCGTAAGATCCGATTATTATTGCCAATTCCAATTAAGCTCCGAATTCACAAATCAGATTCGGAGTTTTTGTTTTGTGTGAGAGAAAGGAGTTTTCGCGTGTGCTTCCAGCGAGCTTTGCAGCGGATTGACAAACCCCCTCAAAAAGTCTATCCTAAATATTTAGGATACTTTCGGAGGATTTTGTTTCATGCAGGAGCGATATGACCCACAGGCAATCGAAGCCAAGTGGCAGAAAATCTGGGCGGACAGCGGTTGTTTTGAAGCCGTCACCGGCTCGGAAAAACCCAAATATTTCCCGATGATCGAGTTCCCATACCCGTCCGGGCAGGGTCTCCACGTCGGCCATCCGCGGCCGTTTACCGCAATGGACGTCATCGCGCGCAAACGCCGACTCGAAGGCTACAACGTGCTCTATCCCATCGGCTACGACGCCTTCGGCCTGCCGACGGAGAACTACGCCATCAAGACCGGCATTCATCCGGCCAAGGTGACGCACGACAACATCATACGTTTCCGCAGCCAGCTGCAGCGGCTCGGCTACTCGTTTGACTATTCCCGCGAGGTCAACACTTCTGACCCCGACTACTATAAATGGACGCAGTGGATCTTCCTCAAGTTCTTTGAGCAGGGGCTTGCCTATAAGGCGGAGATCCCGATCAACTTCTGCACAAGCTGCAAAGTCGGCCTCGCCAACGAAGAGGTGGTCGACGGCGTTTGCGAGCGCTGCGGCGGCGAAGTGGTGCGCATGGTGCGCTCCCAGTGGATGCTGAAGATCACGGCGTATGCCCAGCGGCTGATCGACGATCTTGACACCGTGGACTATCTCGACAAGATCAAAGCGCAGCAGATCAACTGGATCGGCCGCAGCGAAGGCGCGCTGGTCAACTTCCCGATCAAGGGAACAGACGAAAAGCTCACGGTCTTCACCACGCGTCCGGACACGCTCTTTGGCGCGACCTACATGGTCGTCTCGCCGGAGCATCCGATGATTGAACAGTACCACGACCGCATCACGAATATTGGGGACGTGCATGCTTACCAGAAAGCCGCCGCGATCAAGAGCGATTTTGAGCGCAGCGAGCTGGCCAAGGACAAGACAGGCGTGCCGCTGGAAGGCGTCTGCGCCGTCAACCCCGTCAACGGCAAGGAAATTCCGATCTGGACGAGCGACTATGTACTCATGGGCTACGGCACGGGCGCGATCATGGCGGTTCCCGGGCATGACGAGCGCGACTACGACTTTGCCAAGACGTTTGATCTGCCGATCATTGAGGTGGTTGCGGGCGGCGATATTGAAAAAGAAGCATATACCGACTGCGCCAAGGGGAAGATGGTCAACTCCGGCTTCCTCGACGGCATGGACGTGGACAAAGCCATTCCCGCGATCATCGACTGGCTCGTAAAAGAGGGCATCGGCGAGAGCCGGGTGAACTTCAAGCTCCGCGATTGGGTCTTCTCGCGCCAGCGCTACTGGGGCGAACCCATCCCGCTGGTCTATTGCGAAACCTGCGGCTGGGTGCCGATCCCCTACTATCAGCTCCCGCTGGAGCTGCCGATGCTGGACGATTTTTCGCCCACCGACGACGGCAGCAGCTGCCTTGCCCGCGCGAAGGATTGGCTCCACGCCACCTGCCCCAAGTGCGGCGGCGAAGCCACGCGCGAGGCGGACACCATGCCCAACTGGGCGGGTTCGAGCTGGTATTTCCTGCGCTATACCGACGCGCATAATGACAAAGAATTCGCTTCCCGCGAGGCGCTGGACTACTGGACGCCGGTGGACTGGTACAACGGCGGCATGGAGCACACGACGCTGCATCTGCTCTACTCCCGCTTCTGGCACAAGTTCCTCTTCGACCTCGGTCTCGTTCCCACGAGCGAACCATACATGAAGCGCACCAGCCACGGTATGGTGCTCGGCAGCAACGGCGAGAAGATGAGCAAGTCCCGCGGCAACGTGGTCAACCCCGACGATTATGTCCCGACCTACGGCGCGGACAGCTTCCGCACCTATATCATGTTCATGGGCGCGTTTGACCAGCCGATCCCTTGGAATGAACAGGGCACGCGCGGCTGCCGCCGGTTCCTCGACCGCGTCTGGGCGCTACAGGATATGGTCAACGGCGAAGGCGACACCGACGCCGAGATGAAGAAAAAGGTACACGCCACGATTAAAAAGGTCGGCGAAGACTACGAGCGCATGAAGTTCAACACCGCGATTGCGGCGATGATGGCGCTGACGAACGACTTTTATGCGCGCGGCCAGCTCACAAAAGACGAGCTTCACACGCTGGCAGTCCTGCTCTCGCCGGTTGCCCCGCACATCAGCGAGGAGATCAATGAGGCGTTCGGCTTTGCGCCGCTTATAGAGCAGCAATGGCCGATGTATGACGAGCGAGCGCTGGTTGAGGACGCGGTGGAATACGGCATTCAGGTCAACGGCAAGGTGCGCGGCAGAGTCACGCTGCCCGCCGGGTTGGACACAAAAGCCATCGAAGAAGCGGCGCTCGCCTGCGAAGAAGTCAAACCGCATCTGGCGGGCAAGACGGTGCGCAAGATCATCGTGGTTAGAAACATCATCAACATCGTGGTCGGCTAACAAGCACAGGCAACACACATACGGCGCGGGGAGACCCGCGTCGTATGATTAAAAGTCAATTATACCGATTCTGTTTTCGAAACACCAAACCCCGTCTTTTTGTTGCAGATGACGATAGTGGCATACAACCCAGCGAGGCAAGCCAGCAGGTAATACGGTAGCCAGGTAAACCCGAAGGTCTGACCGACCCAGCCCACCAGCGGCGGCATGAGCGTTGCGCCGAGATAGGCCGCCGCCATCAGCAGGCCAATGATCGCCTGCGAATAGTTTTTACCAAAACGCTGGGGCGTGATGTGGATCAGGTTTGGAAACACCGGCGCGCAGCCCAGGCCAAAGAGCAGCAAGCCCGTCAGCGAGAATATCTGCGGCAGCGGCAGCGCGAGCAGCAGCGCACCGAAAACCGCGATTGAAAGCCCCGTGTTGATGAGCACGCGCTCTTTCACGCGCATGGCGAGCAAGCCGGAAATCATGCGCCCGCCCATGATGCCAAAGAAGAACAACGACCCCCAGCTCGCGGCTGTGCTCGGAGCGACCGCCCGGACAGTGACGAAATACGTCGCCGCCCATAGTCCTACCGCGGCCTCGCCCGCGCAATAGAAGAAGAACGCGAGCACGGCGAAGATGACGCCGCGTTTTTTGATTGCGGTGCGGTTGTCAATCTCGATCGGTTCCCCGATCAGCTCATCCCGCGCGGCGTGCGGCACCTTTCCCCAGAGCGGCAGTGTGAGAAACATGATCAGCGCAAGCGAAAGCTGAATGATGGAAACGAAGCGGTATCCGCCCTGCCAGTTGCCGCTTTGCCTGAGAAACTGCGACATGATCAGCGGGCTGATGGTCGCGCCCACGCCCCAAAAGCTATGCAGAAAGCTCATATGGCTCGCCTTGTAGTGCAGCGCCACATAGTTGTTCAGCGCGGCGTCGATCGCCCCGCCGCCAAGCCCCAAAGGCACGGCGAGCAGCAGCAGCACGACAAAGCTCTGCGTAAATGAAATCGCGAGCAGAGCGCTGCCTGTGAGCAAGACGCAGGCAGCCGTCACCCCGCCGGTACCGAACCGGCGAATCACGCGGACGGAGACGAGGCTGGAAACCACCGTACCGATGGTGATGCCGATGGAGACAAAGCCCGCATAGGAGACGGGCGCGCCCAGCTGCGCATAGGCAACCGGCCAGGCCGCGCCAAGCATAGAGTCCGGCAGGCCGAGGCTGATAAACGCCAGATAGATGATGATCAATAAGATAGTAGCCATGCGCGTATTCTATCGGGTTTTATCGTGCTTGGAAAGAGCTGTTTTCTCTCTGCGGCGCAAAATTGCTGATATCTGGCGGAATTGTTGCATGCTGCCGCCCGCATTTGCGCGTTCACAGAAATGTTCCTGCCTTTCCGTGGTTTTTTTCGTGTGCATGGGCTATACTCTGCTTATGAAATGGAATGCGTTTTTTCAGCCTTCCGCCACAGCAACGCGCGGACAAAAGATCGCCGCCATCGTTTCCGTTGCGGTGTTTGTTCTTCTGCTCGTGTTCTTAACCATCTTCGTAGGCGGGCCGATCCTCAAAACGCTCGGCGAGCCAGCATCGTTTCGCGAATGGGTGCAGGAACGCGGCGCCTGGGGGCGTGTGCTGTTTGTCGGTATCATGGTGCTCCAGGTAATCATCGCTTTCATCCCCGCCGAGCCGCTCGAGCTTGCCGCAGGCTACGCCTTCGGCGCGCTCTGGGGCAGCGTGCTGGTTTGGATCGGGCTTGTGCTCGGCACGACGATCGTGTTCCTCTTTGTCCGCAAAATCGGCATCAAGGCAGTTGAGGTGTTCTTCCCGCGAGAGAAGATCGACTCGATGAAGTATCTCAAGAACGAGAAAACGCTCAACGCAGCCGCGTTTTTGCTCTTCCTGATCCCTGGTACGCCGAAGGATCTCATAACCTATCTCGCGGGGCTCACGAAGATTCGCCTGCTTCCCTGGGTGCTGCTCACCAGCATCGCGCGGATTCCGTCCATCCTCACGAGCACCATCAGCGGAAACGCTTTCGGGTTGGAGCGATACGGCCTTGCCATCATCGTTTTTGCCGCAACCGCACTTGCCTCCGGCGTGGGCATTCTGCTCTACCGGCGCGCGCATCAAAAACACGCGCAGCGCGAGGCGGCAAGGCTTCTCGCCGAACAGCCGCTCGCGGAATATGACGCGGAAACAGCCGCGCAGACCGAGGACGCGAAAAGTAGCTCCGCCGCGCCAGAGTAGCACTCCCCACGGCGTGCGCGTCGCTCCGTCTTGTTACCCTCTGCGCGATTTTTCGTTTCCGCTGCGTCAAGATTGCTACATAACGTCTCTCCACTCTTCAAAATGGCGCTCTTTTCCTGCGATTAGCCGCGCGGCAAGCGGCGCGCAGCAGGCAACCCGGCGGCAGGAAAAGACGCATTCGTGCCGCCTTGTTCTGCAATTTCTCTCTTCAAATCATGCAACCGCTTGCATTCGCCGTTACAACCCACTTGTATAGATATTCTTCTCTTTCACGTGTATATTCATGGTTCTATCCACACCATCCACATAGTTATCCACAGATTATGCCGCAAAACTCCGCGCTTTTCAGAGCTTTTCCACAGTTTCCGCCTTGAATAAGGAGTGCGCTGCACGGCGAATGCGCGTAGACATACCACCCGCGGCACGCATCTGCTATGCAAATGTGGCGAAACTATGTCTGCGACATTTTGCAGTTTTCGCATGCAAAACCGTGGCGCTGCGCCATATCTTCGCGCAAATTTTGAGAAAACCAGTGCCTTTTTGTCCTGCTTTCCCCCACCGTGTTGTTTCTTGTTTTTCCCGCACGCGGCGGCAATGTTGTTTCCATGTTACGCGTGCGACGTCTGTTAATGAAGCAGCAGACAAACAAAAAGCGCGCGGCTTATCCGCACGCCCTGATGATCGATCTTTTTATGTCGTGGTTCTGTTCGGTGCTCAACGCTCTTCGATGGAAAGATATGGCACGGCGTTGAGCGAGAGCGCGTCCGTTGTCCCCTGCAAAAGTTTGCCGTATGCCGCACTGCCGACCATTGCGGCGTTGTCGGTGCAGTATTCAAACGCGGGGCAGTAAAACGCGATGCCCGCTGCGGCTGCGCGCGCCTGCATCGCTTCACGCAGGGCGCGATTGGCGGATACGCCGCCCGCGAGCGCGAGCTTTGTCCCCGCCTCGCCGGATTGCGCCGCCGTTGCGCGGACGGATTTCTCCGCGAGAATCTCCACCATCGTCTTCTGAAACGAAGCGGCTAGATCCGCGCGGTTGATCGCTTCGCCCGCCTGTTCGGCGTTGTGGAGGCGGTTGACCACCGCGGTCTTTATGCCGGAGAAGCTGAAGTCATAGCCCGCTCCTTCGTTGAAGGCCGAGCGGAAGCGATAGCGGGTCGGATCGCCCTGCATGGCGAGCTGCTCCAGATTCGGTCCGCCGGGATACGGCAGCCCCAGAACGCGCGCGACTTTGTCGAACGCCTCTCCCGCCGCATCGTCCCGCGTGCGCCCGATGAGGCGATAGCGATCGTAATCCTCCACCGCGATGATGTGGCTGTGTCCGCCGGAGGCGACAAGGCAGGTAAACGGCGGGTTAAGATCGGGATCGCTTAAATAATTAGCAGCGATGTGCGCGGCGATGTGGTGTACGCCCAGAAACGGCAGCCCCGCCGCGTATGCAAGGCCCTTTGCATAGCTCAGGCCAACGAGCAGCGCGCCCACGAGCCCCGGCCCGCTCGTCACCGCGACGGCGTCCAGCTCGTCCAGCGTCAGATTTGCCTCCTGCAGCGCATGCCGCACAACGGCGCCGATCTTCTGCACATGGCTTCTTGAGGCGATCTCCGGCACGACGCCGCCAAAGGGTGCGTGCAGCGGAATTTGTGTATGCACAGCGTTGCTCAAAACCGTTCGCCCGTTTTCTACCACAGCGCAAGCGGTCTCATCGCAGGAGGTCTCAATTGCGAGGATGCGCACATGCGGTTTTTGCCGGAGTTCATCCAGCTTTTCCGATACTGCGCGTTCGTAGTGCGTCATATATCATCTTTCAACTTTACGAGAATACGATGGCTTTTGTTCAATCATCCAAAAAGCCGGTGTCGTCGTGGACATTCGCCTGTTTTTTCACCGGCTTACCCGCAGGCTTTTCGCTCTGTCGTGCGGGCTGCTCAGTGCGCACAGGGCGCGTCTCTCGCGGGGGCGCCGTCTGTGCGGGTCTTTGCTGCGGTTGCGGCGCCGCGGCTTCCGCCGCTCGTCTTTTTGCGCGCTTCTCTTCGCTTATGCGCGCTCTTTCCGCTTCCTCGGCCGCCGTGTTCGCCGCCGCCTGTTTCTTTGCTTTGTGTGCGGCGATACGCGCGCGTTTTTCTGCAAGACGTTTTTCTTCCTCGGCGGTTTGGCGTGCTTCATCTCGCGCTTTCTTGCGCGCGGCCTTTGCATTCTCACGCGCTTTTTTGCGCGCAAGCGCAATTGCGCGCCTGCGCTTATACCCGTCCGACGAGACCACGAGCGCGATCACGCTCAATACGATCAGCGAAACGATAACAATGCCTGCATAGAACCCGACACGCGCGATGATATCCGCAAAGATCTGCTCGGGCAGCATATTGATCATGCGGCTTTGCGTGCCGTCAAAGAGCCACAGATCGTTCCAGAACAACATCTCGTGAAAAAACGTCCAGAAATTGGAGAAATCCAGCGCCGCCCATGTGCCCAGAAAACCGAACACGAGCAGGAACACAAACGCGCCGGAGAGATACCCCTGCGCCAGATATTGCGGCGCCATGCGGAAATGCACCACCGCGGCGAAAAGAAACAGAATGAGCATGACCAGCACGCCAACGTCACGATAGGAAGCGATGCTGGTATAGATCTCCCGCACGTCCGCCATGTGCTCGGCTTCCTGCGGATAGTCAAACATCTGCGTTTGCTCGCCGTTGATTGTGACAAGCACGTTGATATCCTCCGCATCGCCCTCCATATAATCCACCAGGCGATTGAACGAGGTGACCAAATCGATGTTGCTCATCCCCATCTTTGAGCCGACGGCAAGCTTGGTAAACTCGTTGTTGACAAACGTTTCGTCATTGACAACCAGGCCGATCGATGTAAACACCACGATTAAAATCAGCAGGATGGACGCAAGCGTCGCCATTGCGACGGAGATAAATTTTCTCATGAATCACACGCTCCCAAATGTATGCAGTCTATTATAAAAAACCACTTTGTTTCTTCTCTTCCCATCACGCAGGCTCTTAGCAGCGCCATTATAGCACACTGCGTTTCCCTCTGCAGAAAAAAGCAAATTCCTTCGCAAAAATGCCGCATCTTCGGCATAAATGGCTGCTTCCCGAGGATTATACCACATCTCTCGGCGTCAAAACACAATCGCGACGCTACTGGTTTCATTTTCCAGATCACTAACCGCGCGAAAAGCTTGCCAGCCGCAAAATTCTACGATAGAATGGAAACAACTGGTATTGAATATCGGCAGTGCTCGTTCTTTAAACAAAATGCTGAAAACCGTTGGTATTGAATATCAGCAGCACTTTTTCTTCTCCGTAAATATCAGTTTTTTAAAAAAACAGCGTGCTTGTCAGCGCGCGGAAACGAGGCAAAACATGAGCTTTCGAATCTTCACCGACGCGACCAGCGACCTGCCCCAGAAATTTGCACAAGAACTGAACGTCACCGTCCTCCCGATGGGCTTCACCATGGAGGATAAAGAGTATTTCTATGTGCCCGGCCAGTCGGATATGCCGATTGAAACGTTCTACGCGAAAATGCGCGCGGGAACGCCCGTCACCACTGCGCAGGTGAACACCTTTACGTTCATCGAGGCATTTGAGGCCGTGTTGAAAAACGGCGAGGACGTGCTGTATATCGGCTTCTCCTCCAAGCTCTCCGGCACGGTGCAGTCGGCCTTCAGCGCGGCGGAGGAGCTCGCCGCAAAATACCCCGCGCGCAAGGTGATCGTGATCGATTCCTGCTGCGCGTCCCTTGGCGAGGGATTGCTTGTCTACTACGCCGCGCGCAAAATGGAGATGGGCATTGAAGCCCTCGCCAAATGGGTGGAAGAAAACAAGCTCCGCTTTGTGCACTGGTTTACGGTGGACGACCTGGTCTATCTCAAGCGCGGCGGGCGCATCAGCGGCGCGACGGCCGCCATCGCCACTATTCTCAACATCAAGCCCGTCATGCACGTGGACAACGAGGGATACCTCATCGCGGTAGAAAAGGTGCAGGGCAGAAAGAAATCCCTGCGCGCGCTGTTTGACCGCATGGAAAAAACGGTGGACGCTCAAGCGACGGATACGGTCTTCCTCGGCCACTGCGATTCGCCCGCGGATGCCGAGTATGTCGCAGGGCTGATCCGCGAAAAATATCCCGAAATGGTCATCCACATCGACTCCATCGGCACGAGCATCGGCGCGCACTCCGGTCCCGGCACCATCGCGCTCTTCTTTGTCGGCAGCGAGCGGTAAAAACCGCGCAAACGGGGTTTCCCCGCGCGCGTTTTCAAAAACGGCATCATCGTTCAGCGGGCGGGGTTTCCTGCCCGCTTTCTGTTTTCGGCACGGTATCGTTTGATTTTGTATAGAAATTCGTTCGTCGGCGCTCTCATGCGCTTGAACGCAGGCGTTTTTCAGACTAAAATGAAACCACATCTCATCTGCTGCCGCGAATCTGCTTCCTTGTTCAGATCGCGCCGCGGAGCACGGAGGAAGCATGGAACCCATCTACATTACGGGACACCGAAATCCGGATACGGACTCCATCGTCGCTGCCATCTCCTACGCCATGCTCAAAAATGCGCTGGGCGAGCGCGCCTACGTCGCCGCGCGCATCGGCGAGCTGAGCGACCAGACCGAAACACTGCTGCAGAAGTTTGATTTTCCTGCGCCTAAGCTCTTGCGCAATGTTCACACGCAGGTTTCGGATCTTGACTACGACAAGCCGCCCATTCTCTCCGCAGCGGTCAGCGTCTTTCACGCGTGGCAAACCATGGTTGCAAACATCGCCGGGGTGCCTACCCTGCCGGTGACGGATGAGGACGGCAGGCTTTACGGCATGCTCTCGCCGGAAGAGATCGCAGCCTACGATATGCGGTTTGTCAAGAGCAGCCAAATCGAAGGAATTCCGCTTTTCAACCTGCTTGCCTGTCTCGACGGGCGGCTGGTCCATGCAAACGCGGAGCAATCCCTGCTCACCGGATCGCTCGTGATCACACTGCCGACGCACGCGGGATTGCCGGAAATCACCAGCGACAGCGTCGTTCTTTGCGGCAACCAGCCGGACGTTATCCGTCATGCACTCGAGCAGCGCGCAGCGGCGCTGATTGTCTGCGAAAGCGAGGTGGCGGACGATTTACTCTCCGGCGCGCACGAGAGCTGCGTGATCTCCACGCCGTTTGACGCTTATACTGCATCGCGTCTTGTCATACTCGCCGTACCGGTCTCGCGCATCTGCCGCAGAGAAAATCTCGTGTCCTTTCATCTGACGGATTATCTCGACGATGTACGCGAAGCAACCTTGAAGTCGCGCTTTCGCAGCTATCCCGTTCTGGATCAAAACGAGCGGGTGGTCGGCACGCTCTCCCGCTTTCACCTGCTTCGCCCCAAGAGAAAGCGCGTCGTCCTGGTGGATCACAACGAGCGCAATCAATCCGTACCCGGGCTTGAGCAGGCTGAGATACTTGAGATCATCGACCATCACCGCCTTGCGGAGGTGGAGACCGACGCGCCGGTCTACGTGCGCAACGAACCGGTTGGCAGCACCTGCACCATCATCACAAGCATGTATTTCGAGCGCGGCGTCATGCCCAGCAAAAAGCTGGCGGGCCTGCTCGCCGCCGCTATCGTTGCGGACACGATCGCGTTCAAATCGCCTACCAGCACACCTTACGATCGCACGATGGCAGAGCGCATGGCAAAGATCGCGGGCGTTTCACTCGAGGCGCTCGGTGAAGAAATCTTCTCCGTCTCACCGGCAAAGGAGCCCGATTTGCGCGCGCTCTTCTTTGCGGACTTCAAACACTTCCAAATCGCGGGACACTCCATCGGCATATCGCAGATCACCTCGCTGGATACCGAAGCGCTGTTGTTGCAAAAGCCGGATTTCGTCTCGCTCATGGAACACGAAGCAGCGCAGCACCAGTATGATATGATGCTGCTCATGCTCACGGACGTGCTCAAAGAGGGCACGCTGCTCATCGCCGTGGGCGACCTAGACTCTGTGGAGCACGCGTTCAACGTCTCGTTTCAAGAGCATGCCGCGTTCCTGCCCGGGGTGATCTCGCGCAAAAAGCAGATCGTACCCGCGCTATCACTCCTTTGGGGCTAAGCTGCGTAAGCATCGTATCATGCGCGCACGAAAACCCTCGACAGAATCCGACACACAGGAGGTAGAGATTATGCAACTCATCATAGACGGTATCGCCACGGAAATCGTCGCAGGCGAGCGCCTTCTAGACATCGTCCAGCGTCTGGGCTTAGACACCGCGGACTTGAAGACGCGCCCGATCGCGGCAAACATCGCCGGGGAAACCTTTACGCTCAACTACATCCCCCTGCGCGAGGAAAGCACGCCCGGCGTACAGCAGGGAACGCTCCGCCGCGCCGTGCGCGCGGCAAACGGAGTCGTCTCGCTGCTGCGCTACGACAGCGCGCGCGGCAACCGCGTCTATGAGCGCACGATGCTGTTTGTGTTTCTGCTCGCCATGCGAAAGCTCTATCCCAAGACACGGGTTCGCATCAACTATGCAATCGGCGCGGGCCTGTTTGCCAGAGTCGGCGACGGGATGCGGCTCAGCCAGCAGGAGGTTGACCGGATCAAGAAGGCCATGCGCGACATCGTGGACGCAGATCTAACGCTCGAGCGCAAACGGATCGATATCGACGACGCGATCGACTTCTTCTCCGCCGACGGGCAGGAGGACAAGGTTCGCCTCCTGAAATACCGCCAGTTTTCATTTTTTGACGTATACCGGCAAGAGGACTATCTGGACTATTTTTACGGCGAGATGGCTCCGAGCACGGGATATGCCTCGGTTTTCGACCTGCAGGCGCAACGCGGCGGTCTGCTGCTGCTTCGCCCTTCGGCGGAGAACCCGAACAAGCCCGCGAAACACGTCTCCATGCCGCGCTTTGCAGGCGTGTTTTCCGAGAGCGAGGAGTGGGGCAGGCTCATGCATTGCACCGTGGTTGCCGATCTCAACGACATGGTTCTCAGCGGCGAGATCCGTACGCTGATTCGCGTCAACGAAGCGCTGCATGAGAAACGCTTTGCGCAGCTCGCGGACGAGATTATCCAACGCGGCGCGCGTGCGATTCTGATCGCAGGCCCATCCAGCAGCGGCAAGACCACGAGCGCAAACCGGCTCTGCACACAGCTACGCATCCACGGCAAAACGCCCGTGCTGGTGTCGCTGGACGACTACTATCTCAACCGCGAGCAACTCAAGCCCGGACCGGATGGCACGGTGGATCTGGAGGATATCGCAACCATCGATGTGCCGCAATTTCAGGCGGATTTGACCCGTCTGCTCATGGGCGAAGAGGTTGAGCTGCCGAAGTTTGACTTCATCCATCAAAAGCGCAGCCTGGCCGGTCATAAGCTGCGCATAGATGAAAGCACCCCGCTGATCATTGAGGGTATCCACGGCTTGAACCCGGAGCTGCTGCCTGCCGCTGTAGATCAGGCGCTGATCTTCCGGCTCTATGTCTCCGCACTGACCACCTTAAACCTGGATGACCACAATCGCATTCCAACCACGTATTTGCGCCTACTTCGGCGCATGGTTCGCGATCATGAGACGCGCGGCGCTTCCGTCGAGCGCACGCTCTCCATGTGGAACAGTGTTCGCGCGGGCGAAGAAAAATGGATCTTCCCGTTTCAGGAAGATGCGGACGCAATCTTCAACACCACACTCATCTATGAGCCGGCGGTGCTCAAAAAGCATATCTTCCCGCTCCTGAGCGCAGTGCGACCGGAGAGCGTCTATTATGACGAAGCGCGCTCTATCGTCAAGTTTCTGAATTATTTCGTCGAGGCCGATGTCGAGGACGAAATTCCGCCCACATCGATCCTGCGCGAGTTTGTTGGCGGCAATACGTTTTACCGCTGAAAAGCGCTGCATCTCCTGCCGCAAATTCCGCCCGTAAACGGCATGAAAACGCACAAGCGCCGCGTCTGAATTGCGGTTTTTCGCCTCGCAGAGGCGAGCGCGTACATATTTGCCAAAATATATATACAAATTTCACAGAAAGTCGGCGTTTTCGTTACAATCTGGTTAAGAAAGCGAAAACGATTCTATACGCTTGTTGACTTTGTTATGCTTCATTCGTATGATAGTATCAGTCCATGAAACTCCCGTTTCATCCGAATCCGGCGCTCCGATCAATTAGGAGGAATTACAAATGAAGAAAACCCTGCTTCACAGAGCGGCAGCCTTGCTAACCATGCTTGCGCTCGCCCTGGTTATCACAGCGGTTCCCGGCACAGCACTGGCCGCCATCACGGGCGTAACAATCACGCCCGGCGCGGGACAGAGCTATACCATTCCCGTCGGTGGAACGGTCGATCTCACCGCTGTCGTCGCCGGTACGCCGGACGGCACCGTGACCTACAGCTGGGCGCAATCCAGCGGAACTAATATTTCACTCAGCGATTTGACCGGCCCGACCACCACGGTCACCGGCCTTATTCCAGGCACGACCACCACGGTTACCGTGACGGCGACGGATGATGTCGGTCCTGTCAGTGTTTCAAACACCATCACCGTCTCTGCAATGACCATCAGCAACTCTACGCTAACGCTCAACGGCGGCGCGACCCAGACGCTGACGGTCGGCAACATCTCCTCCGGCAGCACGACTGTTTGGTCGTCCAATAACACCGGTGTGGCAACCGTAAATCCCGCCACCGGACTCGTTACGGCGGTCGGCGGCGGAACAGCGACCATCACGGCGACCAACACGCCGCTGAGCGGCAATGTTCAGACCCGCACCTGCACGGTGACGGTCTCGCCGGTTATCACCCTTACTCCCTCCACGCAGAACATCACCGCGGCGAGCACAGCCGGGTCGATTCAGCTGCGTGTGCAGTACGGCGGAGATCTGATCTCCGGCGCTTCCACCATTTCCTGGAGCAATTCCAACGCCACGGCAGGCACTCTGACCATCGCGCCAACGTCATTTACTGTAGACGGCAGCGATCTTGTCGCCACGGCAACATTCCTCTCAAACGCTACCGGCGTGAACGCAACCAGCACCGTGACGGCAACGATTTCAGGCGCGGGCACGTATTCCGCAGCAAGAACCGCAACGGTCAATGTCCGCACCACGCGCTATCTCACCCTTGAGGGAGACACCGCGCTCAACAGCACAAACCGCTATGGCAACTATACGCTCACGCTGCGCGAAGCCGATGGTTCCATCGTCAACGACAGCACGAGCTCGGCACACTGGAGCTGGTCTTCTTCCTACCTCTCGCTGTCCAGCGCGGCGCTCAATGCCAACCGCGGCAGCATGGTGAACGGACAGGCGAATATTCAGCTTTACGCGCGTTACAACACCCCAACGAGCGGCACGCGCCTCTATGCCTGGATCAATGGCGACACCAACAACCGCGTTTACATCACCATCCATATCACCGGCTTGCGCTCACTGCCGCAGACAGGTCAGGATATGACGCTGATCTATATTTTAGGCGGCACAGCCGCGGCGCTCCTCGCCGCAGCGGGGGTATGGTATGGCATCCGTAAGAAACGCACTGCTGAGTAAGCGGGGAAAGACGAGCGGGCCGCCCTCCATCCGTGATTCGCATCACGACTCCTATAAAAAGAAAAACCACCGTGAATTGCGCGCCATCCGCGCGCTTGGGCTCACCGCGATCTTTCTCGGCATCGTGGCTCTGGTTTTGCTCGGCGTAAAAATGCTTGACGGCCAGGCGGCTTCGCAGAATGCCAACGCATTGCTCGATGCATATAAAACGCGTGCGACCGCAGCTTTACCGCCGGCGACAGAGTCCGCAACAGACGAACCCACGGAAACACCTGACGGGCATGATGATGACTACGAGCGCACCGATCTGGATGCGGACGCGTCTGCAGCTAGCAATGTGGATCAGCATTTAGCGGATGACGGTTCGGTCACGAGCGGTGCTGAAGCTGGCGAATATGTGCAGCCCGACGCGCCGGAGATATCCGATGTGGACAAAATCATCAATCGGATCATCAAATCCACCGGCGAAGACGGCTTGATCGGTATTCTGGAGATTCCGCGGTTTGACCAGGAGCTGCCCATTATCGGCAAATGGTCGTATGATCTCTTGAAGATTTCGATCTGCCGCTATCAGGGGCCGGGTCCAAACGAGAAGGGAAACCTCGTGTTGATCGGCCACAACTACAAGAGCGGTGCGCACTTTGGAAATCTGAAGCACATATCGGTGGGCGACGAGCTCTTTCTCACCAACGCGAAGACAGGCGAGCGCGTCCGCTACGAGGTGTATGAGATCAAGCATATCGCGCCGGATGCCTTCAGCGCGCTGAAATCCTATCGCGGGACGGCAGGGCTCACGCTCATGACCTGCAGAAACAACGGCACAAATCGATTGCTCATTCGATGCGAGCAGAAGGCGGCGACGCCGACGTTGACCGCAACGCCACTCAGAACACCGATTACCACCCCGTCATAAACGGATCGAGAAAGCCCGCCGGTATAGCAACCGACGGGCTTCTTTCATTTCGTATTTGTAACGGTCAACGCAATCAAACAGAGAAGCAGGCGCCCCACTTGTGAGACGCCTGCTTTCTTTTGTTTGCTATGAATGATTGCTGCGTTGCGTTGTCGTGTAATTACAGGCCCTTGACGATCAGGCCGAGAACCAGCAGCAGATAGCTTAGCGCCACAACGATGAAGCCGATCACTGCAAGTCCGGGGATGATTCCAACAGCTAGTAGCATACCGATGACAAACGCGAAGATCGATACCCAAAATGTTACCTTTTTCGGCGGATTGAGTCTCATACTTACAATACCTCCCTACATTTTTCGTACACTTCAGATGATTATGGTAATCACGCCGTTCAACAAACGAAGCGCGGCGCGCGAAGTGTCGGCGCGATTACATAAAGCCGAGCTTCTTTGCCTGTTCCAAATACATGGGTAGTTCGTCCAGCGAGATTGCGACATCATGCTTCTTGGCAAACTGCATGAACTCCATCATGGTAACCTTGCCGTCGGCAAGAATTGCCGCGACTTCCGCCTGCAGTTCTTTATCTGTTTCATATTGTTTGACCAGCTGCTCAATCGTTGCCATCCTGTTCACCTCCATGTATGATTTTCTTTGAGTATAGCAAGACTTATAAGAATTGTATAGATGTTCTGGCGGAATAATCCGTTTTTTATGTAACAAACGCACAAATTTCGGCTACTTTGGTGTATTGCGTATCTCTTTTAAACGGCTTCTGCCCTAATTTCGGTGAGAAACACGCTCCGGTGCGTCTTGCCGGCCGCAAACTGAATCCCATGTACATGCAAAACGCCCGCGTCGGATGCTGTGACGCGGGCGATATTCGTTTGTGCTTGCTGTTTCTTTAGATAATCCCCTGTGCGATCATCGCATCCGCAACCTTGGCAAAGCCCGCGATGTT
>DNFZ01000229.1 GCA_003486785.1 Clostridiales bacterium
CGCAAATTTAACTGTAATCAAGCCGGAAGCGCTGACCGAAGTATTATAACGAAAAGCGTCCTTTATTGCAAGTTTACGAGCGAATCTGCGCTCGAACCCTCCTATTCGCCATAATAAGCGCGCTTGACATTTAACTTTCATGATTTTACATAGATTTAATCTTGCTGATATTTCGATCAAACAATGCTCGTTTATCCTTGTGCCATGAGAAAGAAAATAAAAGGAGAAACGTTCATGATGAAAAAACTGCTTGCGACACTGATCGCACTGACCCTGGTTGCCGGCTTTGCCGCCTGCGCCGCCACACCCGCTGCGCCCGCAGCAACCGATGCCCCCGTCGTGGAAGCCACCGAAGCGCCTGTTGTCGAAGCGACCGAAGCCCCCGTTGAGGCTGTTGTGTTCGACAAGGACATCGTCGTAGTCTCCCGTGAAGACGGCAGCGGCACGCGCGGCGCGTTCATCGAGCTGATGGGTGTTGAGCAAAAAGACGCTGATGGCAAAAAGGTCGATTACACCACGCTGGATGCCGAAATCGTCAATGGCACCTCCGTCGTTCTCCAGACCGTTGCGGGCAACGATGCCGCCATCGGTTACATCTCCCTCGGTTCCCTGAACGACACCGTAAAAGCCCTCCAGATCGACGGCGCGGATGCGACCGTGGCCAACATCAAGAACGGCACATACAAAGTTGCCCGCCCGTTCAACATTGCCACCCAGGCGGAAATCTCCGAAGCTGCGCAGGCGTTCATTGACTTCATCCTCAGCGCCGAAGGTCAGGCTGTTGTGCAGGAGAACAAATATATCGCCAGCGTTGACAACGCCCCCGCTTTCGCCGGCAGCACCGTTGCTGGTAAGGTCGTAGTCGCCGGCAGCTCCTCCGTCACCCCGGTTATGGAGAAGCTCAAGGAAGCCTACATGGCAATCAATCCCAACGCTGTTATCGAAATCCAGCTGAGCGACTCCAGCGCTGGCGTCAAGATGGCCATCGAAGGCAACTGCGACATCGGCATGGCTTCCCGCGAGCTCAAGGATTCTGAAATCGCAGCTGGCGTGACCCCGACCGTCATCGCAATCGACGGCATCGCGATCATCTCAAACCTCGGCAACCCGATCGTCGGCCTCTCCGCGGAGCAGGTTCGTCAGATCTACGTCGGCGAGCTCACCAACTGGGCCGCAATCAAATAACAAATGCAGACTTGGAGCGACTTGGATGAATAACAAACAATCCCTAACGCGTGAAACCGCCGCGGGACAGAATAACCAAGTACGCGAGGGTGCGGCGAGAATCTTATTTCTCGCCGCTGCCTGCGTCAGTATACTGGCCGTTCTGCTGATCACGCTCTTCTTGCTGGTCAACGGCTTGCCTGCCATCGCCGAAATCGGTGTTTTCAAATTCCTCTTCGGAACGGTTTGGCGACCCGGCAACGACATCTACGGCATCCTGCCCATGATACTCGGCAGTCTATATGTCACAGCGGGCGCGCTTGTGCTTGGCGTACCGATCGGCGTACTGACCGCGATATTTTTATCGCGCTTTGCGAGCAAAAGAATGGTGAAGCTGCTCAAACCCGCCGTTCAGCTGTTGGCAGGTATTCCCTCGGTCGTTTACGGTTTTTTCGGGCTTGTAGTGATTCTGCCGCTGCTCGGCGGACGCGGCAGCATGCTCGCCGCGAGCATCGTGCTCGCCATCATGATTTTGCCTACGGTGATTACAGTGTCCGAAAGTTCGCTCAACGCGGTCGAGCCAACTTATTACGAAGGCTCCCTTGCGCTCGGCGCGACACATGAGCGCTCTGTTTTCTCAATCGTACTGCCCGCCGCAAAGAGCGGCGTGACAGCCGCCGTCATTCTCGGCATCGGTCGCGCCATCGGCGAAGCGATGGCCGTGATCATGGTTGCGGGAAATCAGCCGCGTATGCCGGAAGGCATTCTAAAAGGCCTCCGAACGCTCACGACCAACATCGTCATGGAGATGGGTTACTCGGCCGACCTGCATCGCGAAGCGCTCATCGCCACGGCAGTCGTGCTCTTTGTCTTCATCTTGATAATCAACTTTCTCTTTTCGCTGACGAAACGGAGGAGTAACGTATGAAACGTCAAAACATAACGGCTATCATCCTCCGGTTCTCGGTCTATATCGCATCGTTTATTACCGTTGGCGCGCTGCTCTTCGTGGTTGGATACATCCTCGTGCGGGGCATTCCGAATCTCTCCTGGAAGCTGTTTGAGTGGCGTTATACCACGAACAACCTTTCGCTTTTACCAGCGCTGCTCAACACGATTCTCATGACGGGGCTCGCGCTGTTAATCTCGGTGCCCTTAGGCGTATTTGCCGCGATCTATCTTGTTGAATACGCAAAGCGCGGCAGCAGGCTCGTGCGCATCATCCGCATGAACGCGGAGACGCTGGCGGGAATCCCCTCCATCGTATACGGACTCTTCGGTATGCTATTTTTTGTCACCGCGCTCAAACTGGGTTTTTCCATGCTCTCCGGTGCGCTGACGATCTCTATCATGATTTTGCCCGTCATTCTGCGCACCTCTGAAGAGGCGCTCATGAGTGTGCCCGACAGCTTTCGTGAAGGAAGCTTCGGCCTCGGCGCCGGCAGACTTCGCACCGTCTTTCGCGTTGTGCTGCCGGATGCGATCCCCGGCATACTCGCGGGCGTGATTCTCGGCATTGGCCGCACCGTCGGCGAAACGGCAGCGCTCCTGTATACGGCCGGAACGTCTTCGGACACCGTCTCCGGCATTATGGACTCTGCGCGCACGCTCTCGGTGCATATGTACGCGCTCTCACAAGAGGGATTGTATATCGATCAAGCCTATGCCACGGCGGTCGTGTTGCTTGTGATCGTCGTCGGCATCAACGCCCTCTCCGCTGTGATGGCGAAAAAAATGACGCGGCGAAAGATTATTTAACCGCAATGGGAATCCTACAAATCGATGCAGTCGCAATCGGGCGCAGTGCCCAAATAAAAGGAAATTAGGATATGAACAAATTTGAAATTGAAAATCTGGATCTGTACTATGGTCAGCTGCAAGCGCTGAAAAACGTTGAGTTAAAGATTGCAGAACGGCAGATTACGGCCTTCATCGGCCCAAGCGGGTGCGGAAAAAGCACGCTGCTTCGCACGCTCAACCGTATGAACGACCTGGTTGAGGACTGCCACATCACCGGGAAAGTATTGCTCGACGGTAAGGACATCTACAACGGCGGCATGGATACGACGATGCTGCGCAAGCGCGTCGGCATGGTCTTCCAAAAGCCAAACCCCTTCCCCATGAGCGTTTACGACAATGTCGCGTTCGGTCCGCGTACCCACGGTGTGCGCGGTAAAGCCAAGCTCGACGATGTCGTAGAGCAATCGCTGCGCGACGCCGCGATTTGGGACGAGCTCAAAGACCGTCTGCGCAAGGACGCGCTCGGCCTCTCCGGCGGGCAACAGCAGCGCCTCTGCATAGCGCGCGCGCTCGCAGTCGAGCCGGAAGTCGTGCTCATGGACGAACCCACCAGCGCACTCGATCCGATCTCCACCGGTAGAATTGAAGACCTCTGCGTGACGTTGCGTGAAAAATATACTATAATCATCGTAACGCACAATATGCAGCAAGCGGCTCGTATCTCCGACAACACCGCTTTCTTTCTGTTGGGAGAAATCATCGAATACGGAAATACGGAAAAGCTCTTTAGCATCCCGCAGGACAAACGCACAGAAGACTATATTACGGGGAGGTTCGGTTGATGCGTATTACATTTGAAGAACAGCTGCGCCTGCTGAATCAGGAGCTGCTCGAGATGGGCGCGCTGATTGAGCACGCGATTCAGTCCGCCAGCGAAGCGCTCATCAAACAGGATGTGGCGGCGGCCAATCACGCGATCACCTTCGATCGCGAGGTGGATCAAAAAGAGCGGGATATCGAGGCCCTCTGCCTCCGGCTTCTCCTGCAGCAGCAGCCTGTCGCAAAAGACCTCCGCCTTATCTCCGCGGCACTTAAGATGATCACGGATATGGAGCGCATCGGCGATCAGGCTGCGGATATCTCCGGCATCGTGATTTATCTGGCCGGAAAACCGTATATCAAGCCGCTTGAGCATCTGCCCCAGATGGCGGAGGCGGCAATTCGGATGGTATCCGGCAGTATTGACGCTTTTATTAACAAAGATCTTACCTTGGCGCGAAAAATCATCGCCATGGACGACATCATCGATGATCTGTTTGACACGATCAAGGGTGAACTCATCGCGCTGATTCAAGACGGGTCTGACAACGGCGAACAGGCCATCGACCTGCTCATGATCGCGAAATACTTTGAGCGCATCGGTGACCATGCGCAGAACATTGCCGAGTGGGCGGAATACTCGATCACCGGCGTGCATAAGGGTGCAGAATTATGATCTACTATGTGGAAGACGACGCTAATATTCGCGAGCTTGTGATCTACACGCTCAACCAAACAGGGCTTGCCGCGAAAGGGTTCTCGGACGCGGCGGCGTTTTTTGCCGCTTCCACGGAAGAGAAACCCTCGTTGATCCTGCTGGATATCATGCTGCCCGGCGAAGACGGTTTGTCCGTGCTGCGCAAAATTCGCGCGAACGCGAGCACGACATCGATTCCCGTGATGATGATCACCGCCAAGTCCACGGAGTTTGACAAGGTATCCGGCCTCGACCTTGGCGCGGACGATTACATTGCAAAGCCGTTTGGCATGGCGGAGCTGGTGGCGCGCGTCAAGGCGCTGCTGCGCAGAAGCGGGCTTAAGACCAGCGCTGAGCGTCTCACGCATGGCGAACTCGTCGTGGATATCGCAAAGCATACGGTCACCGTCGGCGGGCAGAACGTGATCCTCACCTACAAGGAGTTCTCGCTGTTGGCCTGCCTGATGGAGAACGCCGGACGCGCGTATACACGCGAACAGCTGCTTGAAACCGTCTGGGGTTACGATTATGAGGGCGGCACGCGCACGGTGGATGTTCACGTGCAGACGCTGCGCACCAAGCTCGGCAGCAGCGGGCGATATGTCGAAACCGTACGCGGCGTCGGTTACCGCTTCGGTGAATAGCATCCGCTCTCGCGCCTTCCTGTCAAAAAGGCGGATCATTGCCAACCGCGACGTAAACTGGAGTATCGCTGGATGAAAAAACGAATTTTCTGGAATATCTTCCTCTCCTCGCTGATTGCCGCCCTTTTGTTTGGCGGTGCGATCTTATTCGCGCAATACCGTGCATTTGAAGCGCTGGTCGTTTCAGAATTGATTACCGAGTGCGACTATGCGCAAAGCGGTCTGCTTTCCGCTGCGGACGAGAAAGCATATCTGGAGCGCTTATCCTCTCGCAACCGTTTGACGCTGATTGCTACAGACGGCACCGTGCTGTTCGATTCTGCGTCCGATGTGACCAAGATGGACAATCATGCGGATCGTCCTGAGATTTCGGACGCAAAAATCAGCGACTCGGGCACGAGTAGCCGATATTCCTCAACGCAGCTGCTAAAAAACTACTATTACGCGAGGCTTTTGCCTGACGGACGCGTTTTGCGCGTTGCCAGCAGCCAAAGCAGCGTTCTTGGCATGCTCAACAGAATGCTGCCCGCTATGATCGGCGTTCTGTTGTTGATCTTGATCATCTCTGTTTTCTTTGCGCGTTTCTCCGCAAAAATTATCATACGTCCGATTAACGCGCTGGATCTGGAAAACCCGCTGAGCAACGCAACCTACGATGAACTAGCCCCGTTGCTCACCGGCATGGAGCGCCAGCGGCGTGAAAACATCAGCCGCATGGAGGCGCTTTCGGAAAAGCAGCGAGAGTTCACAGCCGTCACCGAAAACATGCGCGAAGGGTTCATCCTGCTCGATGCGAGCGATCGAATTCTTGCGATCAATGGCAGCGCTTCAAAAATCTTCGGCGCAGAACCCAGCTATGTCATCGGCGCGCATGTGCTGATGCTAAACCGCAGCGTCGCATTGCAGCAAGCGATGGAGCAGTCAAAAAAAGATGGCTCTGGCCAGGCGACGCTGATTCGCGGCGCATATACGTATCAGGTGCTGGCAAGTCAGGTGAAGGACAATCTCTCGCCTGCGGGAACCGTGATCCTCATTCTCGATATCTCGGATCGCGTGGCGGCCGAGCAGATGCGGCGCGAGTTTTCGGCAAACGTGTCCCATGAGCTCAAAACCCCGCTGACCTCGATCCTTGGCTATGCCGAGATCATGCGCGACGGCGTAGCAAAGGCTGAGGATACCCGCCGCTTTGCGGGAAAGATCTTCTCGGAAGCTTCCCAGCTCATGTCGCTCATCGACGACATCATCCGTCTCTCCCAGCTGGACGAGAAAACGTCGCTTCCGGAGATGACGCCGATTGATCTAAAGGAGATCTGCGAGGATGTTTGCCAGCGCCTGCAGCCGCAAGCCGAGAAGGCGGGCGTGTCGCTCAATGTCAATTGCGCCAGAGCAACGGTGCGCGGCATCCAAAAGATACTTGAGGAGATCGTTCTAAATCTCGTCGATAATGCGATCAAATACAACACCTCCAACGGCAGCGTGGGCGTAACCCTGCGGCGGAACGACCAAACCGTTGAGTTGTCTGTGTCCGACACCGGCATCGGTATCCCCGAAGAGCACCTCTCGCGCGTGTTTGAGCGCTTCTACCGCGTGGACCGCAGCCGCAATAAACAAATCGGCGGCACAGGGCTTGGCCTGTCCATCGTAAAGCATTCCGCCGAAACGCTTGGCGCGGCGGTGCAGCTTGAGAGTCGGCTCGGGATTGGCTCTACGATCACCGTAACCTTCCCTGCGATAGACTAATCAACGGATAACACAAGAGCAGGCATGATCGCATTGATCACGCCTGCTCTTTGATTTCACCCAACCCTGAATATGCCGCTAACTCCCGGGTTTCTCATTCGTATCCGGCACAATTTTCTTCGGCGCGTTCTCGCGTTTTCTTGCTGCGCGATCCTGCGCGTCCAGCCCGGACCCGAGCGCAATCCCCGCGCCGAGGCCAATTGCCAGTCCGGTCGCCATATTGTCAAACAATGTCTGCCCGAATGAAATGCCGATTGCGAGACCAATACTCATATAGACGGCCAACCATGCGCTCGCCGGACGCTCCAGCTCCCATCCGTTTAGGCCATCAACGGGGCTTTCTACGCGATAGAACTTGAGTTTGTCCAGCACATGATTGGAGGCGCCGTTCGCCTCATCCACCAGCGCGCTGATGAAATACACGCCCTCACATCCGAACGCCCAATCGCAAAGCGCGCGAACTGCCTCCGCACAATAGCCGTTGCCGCGGTGTTGGGAAAAGATGTCGTATCCCAGCTCAACCGTTGCTTGCTGCTGCACGCCGTGAAAGCCCAGAAGACCGACGGCTTCCCCGTCCTGCCTGCGGCTTATGCGCCATCCCGTATGCCAGAGCGCCTGTGCGGGAAACGCCGCCACGTTTCGGCGCATCTCCGCGATCGCGCCGCGCAGCAGCTCGTTTTGCTCCTGCGCCTCCAAAACGGCGAGCTCGCTTGCCGTAAGCGGCGTAAGGAGCAGCCGCTTTGTTTTAATCGGGTTTTGGTCGCTGATTCGGAAGTGTCTCATATTCCTGTATCGCTTTCGTTCTTTCTATTCTCTCCGCCATGCAAATTGCTATGAGAAATCACCCGCAGACGGACGGCGGGTGAATATGCGCGGTTTACTCGAGAAAATCCTTAAGTCTCTTGCTGCGGCTGGGATGGCGAAGCTTGCGCAGAGCCTTTGCTTCAATCTGGCGGATGCGCTCTCTGGTGACATTGAACTCTTTGCCGACCTCTTCCAGCGTGCGCGCTTTGCCGTCATCCAAACCGTAGCGCAGTCTCAGCACCTTCGCCTCGCGCGGGGTGAGCGAGTTGAGAACGTCCATGAGCTGCTCCTTGAGCAGCGTCACGGCAACTGCTTCTGCCGGGGCGGGCGCATCCTCGTCCGGGATAAAGTCGCCAAGGTGGGAGTCGTCCTCCTCGCCGATGGGTGTTTCCAGCGACACCGGCTCCTGCGCAATCTTGATGATCTCGCGCACCTTCTCCTCGGTAATCCCCATCTCTTTGGCAATTTCGTCCGGTCTTGGGTCTCGCCCGTATTCCTGCACGAGCTGCCGGTTGACGCGAATGAGCTTGTTGATCGTCTCCACCATGTGCACAGGGATGCGGATTGTGCGCGCCTGATCCGCGATTGCGCGGGTGATCGCCTGGCGAATCCACCAGGTGGCGTAGGT